>DATKBU010000063.1:0-23679 GCA_035513815.1 Egibacteraceae bacterium | reverse complement strand
GGCGGCCCGTTGTAGCCGGTCGAGCGGATGTGGCGGTCCTGGACGATGACCGCGCCGACCTTGCGGCGCGAGCAGTTCGATCGCTCGGCGGCCGCGCCGGCCAGGGTCAGGAAGTACTCATCCCACGACTTGCGGCTGGTCCGGTCGACGCCCACGGAGGCGAAGGGTAACGGCCAGGGCCGCGCCCGTCGACCCTCAGTGTGGCGACTGCCGCCGCGCTCCGCCGTGCCCCGCCGCCGTGCCCTGCTGCCGCGCCCTGCTGCCGCGCCCCGCCGCCGTGTGGGTGCGTTCTGTCCCGCCGATGAAACGGAATGCACCCAGTCGACCGCTCCACCGCCGACCGGCGAAGCGCACCTAGCCCATCTCCGGCGGGCGGAGGTCGAACTCGGCCTCGCCGATCCGCAGCATCTCGACGGGATCGCCGCCCTCGAGATGGTCCATGATCGCCGGCACGTCGGCCTCGGTGACGCCGCCGTACCACACGTTGTCGGGATACACCGCGATCACCGGGCCCACCATGCAGGCTTCCAGGCACCCGGTCGCCACGATCTTGGCGCCCGTCGCCAGCCGGCGGCCCTGCTCCTCGCGCAGGGCCGTGAACACGTCCCCCGACCCGTGGCCGATGCAGCTTGGCCGAGGGTGCGCCGGGTCGCGTTGGTTGATGCACACGAACACGAACTTCTCCGGCATGGGCATGGCAGATCCTTCTGCGATAGGGCTCCGCGACTGGCCTTCGCCAGCCTAACGGGGCCCGGGCGCCGCGGCGCTCGCCGTGCGGGCGCGCCGCCGCCGGATGGCGCTGAGCACGCGCGGCTGCTGCCACAGGGCGAGCCCGGAGAGCACCAACCCGGGCGCGGTCAGCGCCCGCAGGAGGTCCCGGAGCGCCGCGGATCCCTCCAGCGGCCCGTAGAGGTAGAGCAGAAAGGGAACGGCCGCCGCCAGGTGCCCCGCCCGCAGCAAAGATCGGGATCGGCCTGGCCGCCGGTGCCCTTGGCTGGTCTTGCGAACTGCGATGGCTGCGCCGGTCATGTTGATCCTCCGTAGTAGCATAGCGTGCTATACAAAGTTACATAGCGAGCTATGGAGTGTCAACCCATGAGCGAGACGCCTCGCGGTCCCCAGCGGCTGGCCCCGGCCGAGTCGCTCGGGTTCGTCGTCAACCGGCTGGCCAGGCTTTTCGCCGCCGCGCTGCAGCGGCGGATCGCTCCGCTGGGAGTCGCGCCCGCGCAATTCGGGGTGCTGCTGTTGCTGTACGAGCGCGATGGCCAGACTCAGGCGGAGCTGGCGCGCGTGTTCGAGGTGGAGCAGCCGACCATGGCCAACACGCTCAACCGCATGCAGCGCGATGGCCTGATCAAGCGCGCTCCTGACCCCTCCGACGCTCGCCGTGCGCTGGTGCGGCTGACCACCAAGGCGCGCCGGCTTCAGCAGCCGCTCATCACCGAGGCGCGGGCCGTCAATGCCGCCGCCGTCGAAGGCCTATCCGCCGGCGAGCTCGAAGCCCTTCGAGGCGCGGCTGCGCGCGTGACCGCGAATCTGCGCGCGCCCTGAAGCTGCGAGCCGTTGCACCGGCCGGCGCCGCGTCATTCGAGTCCCCGCACGGCGATCTCGGGCGGCCGCCACCCCAGGATCGCCTCGAGCATGCGGATCGCGCGGACGGTGGCCTTCGTGTCATGGACGCGCAGGATGCGCGCGCCGAGGATCACTGATGCGACCGCCGCCGCCAGCGAGCCCTCAAGCCGCTCCTCGGGCGGGAGCCCGCCCAGGGTCTCGCCCACGAAGTCTTTGCGCGACAGCGCGACGAGAACCGGATAGCCCAGCGCACAGAGGTCTGGAAGCCGGCGCGTCAGCTCCAGGGACTGGATGGTGTTCTTGCCGAAGTCGTGCCCGGGATCGACCACGATCTGGTCCGCTCGGACCCCCCGCCGCTGCGCCTGCTCGGCCAGGTCGCGGCAGGTCTGCAGCACCGCGGTCGTCACATCGGGCAGATAGGTCGGGCGGAAAGGCGGTGTTCGCGGCGGGCCTCCCGGATGCATGACGACGAGTGCGGCGCGGCCGTGCGCGGCCACGATGTCGCCGATCTCGGGCTCGATCATCCCGCTCGTGTCGTTCACCAGATCCGCGCCGGCGTCGAGGGCAGCGCGCGCGACCTCTGCTCGGAACGTGTCGACGGACACCGGGGCGTCCGAGTGGGCTCTGAAGGCCTCCACGAAGTCGACGATGCGCCTGAGCTCCTCGTCCAGGGCGACGTCCTCGCCCGGACCGGCCTTCACGCCGCCGACATCGATGATGTCCGCGCCCTCGTCGATCTGCTCGAGCGCATGGTCGATCGCCGCGCTCAGCGCGTAGGTGCGTCCCTTGTCGTAGAACGAGTCAGGGGTGCGGTTGACGATCGCCATGACCAAGGCCCGGCGCTCGACATCGAAATCGCGCCGGCCGAGCGTCAGTCTCATGGCGGCGGATCGTACGCCGTCGGGGGTGTTGCAGCTCGCGCGCGGCGCCGGCGCTGCGCCAGCGCCAGGGCCACTGCCGCCGCGAGCGCGATCCCGATGACCGCGGCAGTCCAGCCGAGGCCGCGCGGCTGAGCCGGCGCGCGGCTGACGGCGGCCTCCGCCGTCCCGATCTTCAGCTCGAGCTGCGGCATCGGGCTCTGCAGCGCTGTGATCACCACGCCGCCCGCGACCGCCTGCGCGGCGCCTTCGCCATCTGCGCCGGCGGTCGGGCGCTGCGCGCACACCCGCAGCGGCTCCGCACCGAAGCAGTCCGGCTCCGCGCCGGGATGCAGCTCGCGCTCGGCGTACGCGCCGGTGACCGGGTTGAGGGCGCGCACGATGATCGTCGCCTCCTGGGGCTGGGCGAAGGGCCCCGCCGGGCCGTCCTGCGCTCTCGCCGCTGCAGCGCTGATGTCCAGTACCAGCAGTCCGTCCGCGGCGTCGATCCCCGGAACCGACGGGGCGACGGCGAGCCGGATCGCCGGCGTGGCCGCCGCAGCGCGGGCCTCGCCGTCGCTGACGGAGGCCTCTGCGGTCGCCGCGCCGACATCGAGCTCCAGCAGCGGCGCGTCAGCGGCCCCGCCCACAAGGTCGCTCAGCGAGCCCAGAACGCGGTCGACCAGACCGCCGGCCCGGTCCGCGCCTTCGGCCTGGCCGGCGAGGTCGTCGAGCAGGCGCCGTAGCCGCCGCAGGTCGCCTGGCAGCGTCGACTCCACGGTCACGGCGACGTCAAGTCCTCCAGAGTCGCCGAAGGCCCGTGGCGACGGGGTGCCCGCGGCAGAGGCATTGGCGCCGGCCGCGTTCACCGCCAGCCGTTCACTCAGCGGACGGGGCAGCGTGAAGACGGCGGTCTGCTCGGATACCTCCGCCCCCCGGCTGCGCACCGCGGCCAGCTCGCCGTGGGGCGGCCCGACCACTGCGGCGCCGGCGCATGACGTCGCCCGCCCTTCGCAGAACGACACCGCCGGTCGGGACTCGACTGCCGCGCGCGCGACCCCGATGGTCGCAGAGCGGCCCTCGAGCGTGATCGTCACGCCAGCCGACGTGGCCTCGCCGACGAGCACACCATCAGACTCGGCGGTCGCCGCCGCCAGCGCGGCGAGCGCGAGCAGCGCCGCGATCAGCGTGAAGCTCGGCCTCATCGACTCCCTCGACCCGCGAGTGGGAGGCATACTGCGATCATGGGTTTGGTGTTCACGGCATGTCTCGCGGCGCTCCTCGTTGTGCTCGTCGCGCTGTACGGCGGAGACCCGGATGATCGGGTGCGCGCGGAGGAAGAGCAACGCCCGGATATGCTCCCTCCTCCGGAGACCGGCGAGGAGCAGGACGCCGAGGAGCCGATCGAGCAGCCATGACCGACGAGCGACCGCCGGCCGAGCCCGGCCCCCCGCAGGATGATCCGCCGGAGCCTTCGCCGCGGCCTGCTGCGCCGCCGGGCTCGTGGACAGCGCCGACTGGTCCTCCGCCGGGCTCGTGGACAGCGCCCGCTCCGCCGCCGCCGGGCTCGTGGACCGCGCCGCCCGGCCCGGGGGTCTCACCGGGAGCCCCGCCCGGCTCGTGGGGCCCTCCGGGCGCGTGGCAGTCGCCCGTCGCGCCCGGTGCGGGCGGTCGCCGCCCCATGCTGAGGCCCTTGAACCTTGGGGACATCCTCGACGGGGCCTTCCGCCTGATCACGGCCAACTGGCGGGCGGTGATGCTGATCGCCGGGGTCTTCCTGGTGCCCACCCAGCTTCTGGGGGCGTACCTGCAGAAGGACATCATGGGCGGAGTCGGCTTCCTCGACATGCTGAGCGATCCGCTCGCCATCGAGCAGATGGAGCAGCAGCAAGCGTTCATGGATCTCGGGCCTGTGATCGGCCCGATCATCCTCGGGCTGCTGACGCTGCTGGCGCTGCCGTTCATCGCCGGCGCGATCAGCAAGGTGGTCGCCGCGTCGCATCTGGGCGAGCAGATCGGCGCCGGGCCGGCGCTGGCCGCCGCCGGGAAGCGCTGGTGGTCGCTGCTGGGCTCGTGGATCTTGGTTCACCTGATCGAGTTCGGCCCGCTGATCGTCGCGATCGGAATCGCGGTGGCGGGCGCCGTGATGGGTTCGGCGCCATTGGCCATTCTCGGCGTGCTGCTGGCAGTCGCCGCAGGGCTGGCCATCCTGCCGATCATGGCGCTGTTCGTCGCTGTGGCCCCGGCGATCGTCGTGGAGGGCCTCGGACCGATCGAGGGGATGCGCCGCTCGGCGCGCCTCATGCGCCCGCGCTTCTGGCCGGTGCTGGGCGCCGCGGTGGTGTCCGGGCTCCTGGCCAGCGTGATCAGCGCCGCGTTGAGCTTCGTCCCGCAGACGATGGCGCTGCTCATCGGCATGCACCGGGCTTGGCCGCTTGTCGGGGTCGGCGCCATCCTCGCGAATCTGGTGGCGCTGCCGTTCGTCGCCGGCGTCGCGACGCTGCTGTACATCGACGGGCGCGTCCGCAGCGAGGGCTTCGATTTGGAGCTGATGGCAGCTGAGCTGGCCGGCGGCAGCTGAGGCGTCCGGTGCCTGCGCTGCTGGCTGAGCTGCCGATCCCCCAGACTGACCCGGATGAGGTGCGCCGGATCGCGCAGGAGGTGCTGGCCCGTCCTGAGTACCGCTGGGAGACGACGTTCCGCGAGCGCGTGTGGACGTGGTTCTCCGAGCAGCTGCTGCGGATCGTCGACGCGATCTCCGGGACGGGTCAGGCCCGCCTGATCGGCACCGCGGTCATCGTGGCGGCCGCCGCGGTCGTCCTGTGGCTGACCTACCGCTTCGGGCGAACGGTGCGCGCCGCTCCCGGGGTGCGCCCCGGCATAGAAGGCCCCGTCGGGCGATCCGCTGCTGAGTGGCGCCAGGAGGCGGTCGGCCACGAAGGCGCCGGCAGGTGGCGCGACGCGGTTCGCTGCCGCTATCGAGCGCTGCTCGCAGAACTGGCAGTCGACAGGATCGTGGACGAGCGGCCAGGTCGCACGGCCGGGGAGTACGTCGCAGAGGTGCGGGTCCGCGCGCCCGCTGCCGCTGAGCCGTTTGAGGCAGTCACCGAGACCTTCCAGATCGCCTGGTACGGCCATGGCGCCGTCGGCGCAGCTGATTCGGCGCGGCTGGTGGCGGAGTCGGAGCGCACGGCGACCGCCGCGCGTGCGCGCACGTGGTCTGCTCCCCCCGACAGAACCCGCGACGCGGCGGGCGTCGCGTGACCGGCCCCCCCGACCGCGAGGCGCCGGGGAGAGGGTTCGGCGCCCAGGCGCGCCGATGGGCGCCGCTGGCCGCGCTGTTCGCGTTCATCGTGGCCGCCGCCGTGATCGGCGGCCCTCCGCAAGAGCACGGACCGCCGCTGGATCCTCGGTCGAGCGATCCGCTGGGCACGAAGGCGCTTGCGGACCTCCTCGGCGAACTTGGCGCTGAGGTTCGCGTCGAGGCGGAGCCCCAGGAGGGCGCCGGCGGCACGGCGCTGCTGCTGTTCGACGATCTGGACGAAGACCGCGCCGAGCGGCTTGAGGCATGGGTCCGCGCTGGCGGCACGCTGGTGCTTGCCGACCCGCACTCGCCGCTCGCGCCGCGGATCCGCGGCTCTGCTGACATCGGCGGCCTGTCCGGCAGCATCGCCAAGCGCTGCGATCTGGCGGCGCTGGAAGGCGTGGAGCGCGTCGCCGCGCCTGGCTCGACGGTCCTTGAGGCGCCGGCGGGCGGGGTCGGCTGCTTTCCGCGCGGCGAAGGTCATTGGCTGGTGGTGACCGAGCAGCAAGATGGCGCCGTGGTCGCCCTCGGCGGCTGGGAGTCGCTGGTGAACGCCAACCTCGGTGAGGCGGACAACGCTGTGCTGGCTGCTGCGCTGCTCGCCCCGCGCCCGGGCGGCATCGTCACGTTCCTGCGCCCGCCGCTTCCCGGCGAGGGCCAGGCGACGCTGGGCGATCTGGTCGCGCCGAGGGTGCGCCTGTCAATGCTCCAGATGGCGGCTGCCTTCGTGCTCGCCGCGGCGTGGCGGGCGCGCCGTCTGGGGCTCCCGGTCATCGAGGGGCAGCCTGTCCAGATCCCTGGCTCAGAGCTGGTGGTGGCCGTCGGCAATCTGCTCCAGCAGACCAAGGCGCGGACTCGCGCCGCTCGCCTGCTGCGCGAGGACGCGCGCACGGCCATGGCCGAGCGCCTCGGCCTTCCCCCCGGCGCTCCTCCTGAGCGGGTCGCTGACGCGGTCGCCCAGCGCACGGGCGCGCCCGCGGCGCGCGTGCAGGCGCTGCTGTCGGATCACGAGCCGGCCGACGACGCCGCCCTCGTGCGCCTTGCGCAGGAAGCCGAGCGCATCCGCCGCCAGGCTCTGGCAGTCTCTGGTGCGCCGCCGATCGCCGGTCCGGCAGACGGGGGGGCGCCCGCCCGTTCGAACGATGAAGGAGCAGCGCGTGTCCACTGACATCGCTCCAAACGTCCGCGACTCGATCGCCCGCGTGCGCCAAGAGGTCGGCAAGGCCGTCGTGGGGCAGGACGCCGTCGTGACCGGTGTGCTGGCCGCGCTGCTTGTCCGCGGGCACGTGCTGCTGGAAGGGGTGCCGGGAACGGCCAAGACGCTGCTGGTCAAAGCGCTGGCGGCGGCGCTGAACCTGCAGGAGAAGCGAATCCAGTTCACCCCGGACCTGATGCCCTCAGACGTCATCGGTCAGGTCATCTACTCCCAGGAGCAGGGCTCGTTCCGGTTCCGCCAGGGGCCGGTGTTCACCAACCTGCTGCTGGCCGACGAGATCAACCGCACACCGCCCAAGACCCAGGCTGCGCTGCTCGAGGCGATGGAGGAGCACCAGGTGTCCGTGGAGGGCGTCACTCATCGCCTTCCGGAGCCTTTTCTGGTGATCGCCACCCAGAACCCGATCGAGTACGAGGGGACCTACCCGCTGCCTGAGGCCCAGGTCGACCGGTTCCTGTTCAAGTTGCTCGTCGGCTATCCCAGCGCCGAGCAGGAGCAGACCGTCCTCGCGCGCCACGACGCCGGGATGGATCCGCACGACATCGCCTCACTCGGCATCGAGCGCGTCGCCGGCGCTGAGGAGCTGGCGGCGGCCCGCGAGGCGATCCGCCAGGTGCGCGTCGACGAGCAGGTTCAGGCCTACATCGTGGCCATCAGCCGGGCCACCCGCGAGTCGCCCTCGCTGAGCCTGGGGGTGAGCCCTCGCGGCTCCACGATGCTGCTGCACGCCGCGAAGGCGTGGGGGTGGCTCAGCGGCAAGCCCTTCGTCACTCCCGACGAGGTCAAGGCGGTCGCGCTGCCCACGCTGCGTCACCGCATCCAGCTGCGCCCAGAGGTCGAGCTCGAGGGCGTGACCGCCGACGGGGTCCTGCAGGGAGTCCTCGCCAGCGTCCCGGTGCCCCGGTAGCCCACATGCCCGTCCTCACCTGGCGGCTCGGAGCGGCCGCCGTCGTCGGGGCCGCGGTCGTGCTGGCGCTGCCGCTGGATCCGATTGCGAGCATCATCGGCGTGAATGCTGGGCTGCTGGCCGCAGCAGCGATCGACTGGGCGCGGACGCCGTCCCCCAGCCAGGTCGGCGTGAGTCGGCAGGCCCCGGCGATCGTGCCGCTCGGTGGCGCCGCGGAGATCTCCTGGAGCGTGGCCAACCCTTCGCCGCGGCGGCTTCGGGTCAGCGTCGCAGACGAGCTCGCCCCGTCGCTGCAGGCGGCGAGCAGGCAATTCAGCGTGCGGATTCCCCCCCTGGGGGCGGCGGGGGCCGCGGTCGCGATCCGTCCGTCTCGGCGGGGGCGGTTCGAGCCATCTCAGATCGCCGTGCGTGTCGAGGGGCCGCTGGGTCTGGTGGGCCGCCAGGAGCGTCGACGGGTTCCCGGGACGATTCGTGTGTATCCGCCGTTCCACTCACGCGACGAGGCGGAGCTGCGCATCTCGAAAGCTCGGATCCTGGAAGTCGGGCTGCGCTCAGCGAAGGGGCGCGGCGGGGGGACCGAGTTCGATCAGCTCCGGGAGTACGGGCCTGATGATGAGTTCCGGCGCATCGACTGGGCAGCCACTGCGCGGGCCGGCAAGCCGATCGTGCGCACCCACCGCGCGGAGAGGAACCAGACGGTCCTTCTGCTGCTGGACACCGGGCGCGTGATGGCGGGCAGGGTTCGGGACCCCAGTGGCGCCGAGGTTCCTCGCCTGGACCACGCGATGGACGCGGTCATGATGCTCACCGCCGTCTCGACGCGCCTCGGTGACCGGGCTGGGCTGGTCGCGTTCGCCGACACGGTCCGCGCGGTGGTCCCGCCGACGCGCACCCGCGACCAGCTCGGCCGTGTCACGGACGCGATGTACTCCCTTGAGCCGGAGCTGGTCGAGAGCGACTACCGCGGCGCGTTCATGCAGACCCTTTCGCGCTTCCGCCGCCGGGCGCTGCTCGTGGTGCTGACCGAGCTGGCCGAGCAGGCCGTTGCGGAGACGCTGCTGCCTGCTCTGCCGCTGGTGCTTCGCAGCCATGTCGTCATGGTCGCCGGCGTGCGGGATCCCGCGGTCCAGCGCTGGGCCACCGCCGTGCCGGCAGAGCCCGGCGCCGCCTACCGCAAGGCCGCGGCGGTGGCGGCACTCGACGAGCGCCGCCGCATTGTGTCGCGCCTGCGCGGTATGGGGGCGGTGGTGGTTGACGCTGCGCCCGGCCAGCTCGCCCCGCAGCTGGCCGACGCCTACCTCCACGTCAAGGCGACCGGTCGCCTGTGACGGTCTCCCGAGGCGCCGTGCTCGGGGCGCTCCCTGGGTTGCGTGCGTTTCCGCTCGCCGGTGGGCGCGGCTGCGCGCAACCGGCGCCAGAGCCCGCCGCCGGCGGCTTCGAGGTCGAGCCCGTCTGGTGGTGCGCTCCTGTGGGGCGTTCAGGCGGCCGGCGCCCAGCCTGCCCCCTCGTGCTCTCCGAGCGCGCCCGTCAGTCCGCGCGCCGCGGACAGGCGGCCGCGGACGATTGCGTAGGCGAGGAAGGTGACTTCGACGAGCACGCCGATCCCGACGCGCACCGCGGTCGGCAGCCGTGATCCCGTGACGTAGCCCTCGATCAGCCCGGCCACGATGAACACCACCACCAGGCCGATCACGATCACCACCGCGCGCCGGCCCTCCTCGGCGAGCGCTTCGCCCCGGCGACGGTCGCCCGGGTCGATCAGCGACCATCCCAGCTGCAGCCCCGCCGCGCCGGCGATGAGCACTGCGGTCACCTCCAGCAGGCCGTGGGGCAGGATCAGGCCCCAGAACCGGGGCTGCTGCCCCGCGGCGGCGAACAGCCCGGCAGCGAACCCGATGTTGGCGCCGTTGAGCGCCAAGATGTAGGCCGTCGGAAGGCACAGCAGGATCCCGGCCGCGAAGGCCGAGAAGCTGACCTGGATGTTGTTGGTCGACACCGCTGCGGCGAACTGGGTCGACGGCAGCGCGCTGTAGTACTCCTCGAAGTCCTCCTGGACATACGCCTCGCGCACCGCCTCGGGGCCGGCCGCCTCCAGCGCCGCCGGCGAGTTCGCGATCCAGGTCCCCGTGGCCAAGGCCGGCAGGGCGAACAGCAGGAAGCTGGCGGCGATGAACCAGCGGGCGCGCCACAGTGCAGCAGGGAACGTGTCGGCGAAGAACACCCCGACAGCCCGAATCGTGCGAGGTCGGGTACCGTAGACGACGCTCCCGGCGCTGGCGACCAGCGTGGTCAGCGACGCGGTGAGCGCTGGGTCGCGGTAGCGGCTGCGGGCCAGCGACAAATGCGTGGAGACTCGCTGGTACAGCGTCACCAGCTCGTCGAGCTCTTCAGCAGACAGCCGCGCCGCGCTTCCGCGGGACAGCTCAGCCAGCCGCTGCCAGCTGGGCTGGTTGCGGGCGATGAAGCGGTCGATGTCCAGGCTTGGCCTCCGCGCTGAAGGCGCCGACGGTCCGAGCAGTGTAAGGGGCGAGAATGCAGCAGCGCGGCCAAGGCTCGGGGATCGTGACCCCCGAGGCGGTCCGTCTCGAGTTCCAGCCGGCGGGGATCGGCTCGCGAGCGCTGGCGCTGCTGCTCGACGGGCTGCTGCAGCTCTCAGCGCTGTTTGTGATCGCCTTCGCCGCCGGCGTCCTCATCCCGGCTGCGGGCGCGGGATTCCCCGAGTGGGTTGGCGTCACGATGGCCCTGCTGCTTGTCTTCGCAGTGTTCTGGGGCTATCCGGTCGCGCTCGAGACCCTGTGGCGCGGCCGCACGCTCGGCAAGGCCGCCATGGGTCTGCGCGTGGTCACCGTCGAGGGCGCGCCCGTCCGCTTCCGCCACGCCGCCATTCGCGCGCTGCTGACCCTCGTCGACTTCTGGCTGACATCCGGCGCCGGCGCGGTGCTGTCCGCGCTGCTGACGCCGCGCCACCAGCGGCTCGGCGACCTTGCGGCCGGCACGATGGTGCTGCGGGAGCGCGTCAGCGGCCCGCCGCCGGTAGCCGTGCGCTTCGGCGTGCCTCCCGGCGCCGAGGGCTACGCGGCCACCCTCGATCCAGCGGGCATCAGCTCGGACGACTACCAGAAGGTGCGCACCTTCCTGCTTCGCGCGGGGGCGCTCGACCCCCGCGTGCGCGCCGACCTCGCGGTGCGGCTTGCGCAGCCCCTCGCTCAGCGGATCGGTCATGCGCCGCCTGCGCAGGTCAGCCCAGAGCTGTTCCTGGTGTGCCTCGCGGCCCGCTATCAGGAGCGCGGGATGGGCACGCCGCCGCCTGCCGCCCTGCCGCCCGCTGCCCCCAGCCCGCCGCCCGCCGCCCCGCCGCCCGCCGCCCCGCCGTCGTTCACGAGCGCCTCAGCGCCACAGCGTCCGCCAGAGCGGGTCGATGCGGGCGAGGACCCGCCCGCTCCAGAGTTCGCCCCTCCAGGCTGATGCGCGCGCTCGGCCCGAATCGCTCGCCGCGCCGCACGCCCGCGACCGGCCAGTCGCCGCGAAGTGGCCCTTGCGCCGGCCAGCCGCCACGGCGTTGACTGGCCCCATGAGCGAATTCAAGGAACTCAAGCAGCTGCTCGACGACACGATGATCCGCTCGCTGACCTTCCTCGAAGATCTTCCGGCACGACGGGTGGGACCTCAGGCTGACGCGCGCCGCCTCCGCGAGAGCCTGCGGCTGCCGCTGCCCGAGCAGCCGCAGGATCCTCTTCGCGTCGTCGCCGAGCTGGCCGACGCAGTGGAGCCCGGGCTCGTGGCCACCGCCGGACCGCGGTACTTCGGGTTCGTGATCGGCGGGGCGCTCCCGGCGGCCCTCGCCGCGGATTGGCTGGCGACCGCGTGGGACCAGAACGCGGGCGCCACGGTCGTCAGCCCTGCCGCATCGGTCGCCGAGGAGGTCGCGGGGGAGTGGCTCAAAGAGCTGCTCGGACTTCCTGCGCACGCGTCGGTCGGGTTCGTCACCGGCGGCCAGATGGCCAACTTCACCGGCCTGGCCGCAGGGCGGCAGCACGTTCTGGCCGAGCTGGGCTGGGACGTTCAGCACGACGGGCTGATGGGCGCCCCCCAGATCACGGTGATCGTCGGCCAAGAGCGACACGTCACGATCGACCGGGCCCTGCGCCTGCTCGGCCTCGGCACCTCCTGCATCACGCCGGTCGCCACCGACGATCAGGGGCGCATGCGCCCCGACGCGCTGCGGGACGCCCTGGAGCGCGCCGACGGGCCGTTCATCGTCTGCGCGCAGGTCGGCAACGTGAACTCCGGGGCCATCGACCCGGTCGGCGCGATCTGCGAGATCGCGCACGAGCACGGCGCCTGGGTCCACGTCGACGGCGCGTTCGGTCTGTGGGCCGCGGCCAGCGCCCGTCTGCGGCCGCTGGTCGAGGGCATGCAGCATGCTGATTCGTGGGCCACCGATGCGCACAAGTGGCTGAACGTGCCGTACGACTGCGGCCTGGCCTTCGTCGCCGATTCCGACTCGCATCGCGCCGCCATGACGGCCACCGCCGAGTACATCCCGCCGCGCATTGGCGGCGAGCGCGACGCGGTGGACTGGAATCCCGAGTTCTCGCGCCGCGCGCGGGGGTTCGCCGTGTATGCCGCGCTGCGCTCGCTCGGTCGCGGCGGCGTCGAGTCGCTCATCGACCGCTGCTGCGCTCACGCGCGGCGATTCGCCGAGGCCCTCGCCGCGCGCGACGACATCGAGATCCTGTCTGAGGTGGTCCTCAACCAGGTGCTTGTGCGCTTTCTCGACCCCGACGGCGACCATGACGAGCGCACTCGCGCCGTCATCGCCGCTGTGCAGGAGGACGGCACGACCTGGATGGGCGGCACCACCTGGCACGGGATGGGCGCGATGCGGATCTCGGTGTCGAACTGGTCTACCACCGCTGAGGATGTCGATCGGTCCGTCGCTGCGATCCTCGCGGCGGCCAATCGGATCTGACCCGGCCCTAGGTGAGGAATTCCAGAATCGCTGCGGCGATCGCGTCCGGCTGCTCCAGTGAGGCCCAGTGACCGGCGGCCGGAATGACGCGCACGCGGGAGACGGGGATGTCTCGGTGCAGCTCCTCGGTCATCGCCACGGGGGTCGAGCGGTCATGGTCGCCGACCAGCAGCAGCGTGGGCTGGCCGATGCTCTCGCGCTTGATCGCCGGCGCGTTGGCGATCGCCCGGCAGGCGTCGGCGTAGCGCTTGGGATCGTTGCGCAGGAACATGTCGCGCAGCAGCCCGACGAGCTGCGGCAGCCGGGCCTGGGTTCGCGGCGCCAGCGCGCCGGGCACCCATTCCTCCACCAGCGCGTCCATGCCGTCAGCCTCGACCATCTCGGCGCGCTTGACGTACGCGTCGTTCGCGGGGGGCTCGAAGTAGGAGATGCCGCCGAGCAGGACGAGGTTGTCGACGGCCTCTGGCTTGGAAGCGGCCAGATGCTGGGCGATCAGCGTGCCCATGGAATGGCCGACCAGCGTGACGGCGGGCAGCTCCAGCGCGGAGATGAGCGCGTGCACATCGTCTGCCCACGCGGGGATCGACAGCTGCTTGCGGCCCGCGTCGCTGCGGCCATGACCGCGGAGGTCGAGCGCCACGACGTGATGGTGCAGCGCGAGGTTCTCGATCACGCCGTACCAGGAGTGGAGGCTGCCCCCCAGCGCGTGGACCAGCACGATCGGCGGGCCCTCGCCCTTGCTGACGTAGTGGTGCCGCACACCGTTGAGGTCGATGAACATGAAACGCTCCGTGAAATCGTCGAAATGGCCGCCCGCTCGGCGCTTAGGGCCCGGGTGCGCTGATCAGGCTATCCGAACGCGGTGACCATCGCGCTCGGGCCCGCGGAAGCGGCCCTACACTCGCGCCCATGACCCGGGCCGCCGCCACCATCGACATCGCCGCCGGCCCCGCCCACGTGTGGTCGGTGCTCATCGACTGGGAGGGCCAGGCCCGATGGATGGCGGACGCGCAATGGGTTCGCGTCCTGACGCCGCAGCGACAAGGTCCGGGCGTGATCATCCGCGCGCGCACCGACATCGTCGCGCGGCTGCGCGTGGACGATGACATGATCGTGACCCAGTGGTGTGAGCTCGAGCGGATCGGGGTGCGTCACCTGGGGCGCATCATCCGCGGCTCGGGCGCATTCGAGCTGCAGCCGTCCGGCGCGGGGACGCGCTTCACGTGGTGGGAGGAGCTCGAGCTGCCGCTCGGGCCCGTCGGCGCCGCCGCTGGCCGCCTGCTCATCGCCCCGTATGTCTCCAGGATCTTCCGGCGCAGCCTCGCGCAGCTGAAGCAGGTCGCGGAGGCGCGCTGAGCCTGGTGTCCCCCCGCGCCGACGCGGCGCTGGGGACAGCCTCCACGGCGTTGTCCCACCCTCTTCCTACACTCGCTGCATCGCTCGCTGACGAGCAGAGGATCAACGAAATGCGCTTCATCCACACCGCCGATTGGCAGCTCGGGATGACCCGCCATTTCCTGGACGCTGACGCCCAAGCGCGCTTCACCGCAGCCCGTTTCGACGTGATCCGCTCGGTCCTCGGGCTGGCGCAGTCGGAGCAGGCCGAGTTCGTGGTGGTCGCCGGCGACGTCTTCGAATCCAACCAGCTGGATCGGCGCACCGTCGCGCGTGCCCTCGAGGCCCTCGGCGAGATCGATGTCCCTGTCTTCCTGCTTCCCGGCAACCATGATCCGCTGGACGCGTCGTCGGTGTACCGCTCGGAGGAATTCGCCCGGCGGGCGCCGCGCACTGTGGCGGTCCTGGACGGCCGCGAACCCGTGACCCCCACTCCGGGCGTCGAGCTCATCGCCGCGCCCTGGCGCTCCAAGCGCCCATCCGAGGACCTTGCCGCGGCCGCGTGCGCAAGCCTGGAACTTGGCGAGGGGACGCTGCGCGTGCTGGTGGCGCACGGCGCGGTCGATGCGATGTCGCCAGATCGCGATAATCCCGCCTTGCTGCGTCTCGGCGATCTCGAGCAGGCCATCGGCGACGGGAGCATCCACTACGCGGCGCTGGGCGATCGCCACTCGGCAACTGAAGTCGGCGCCACCGGACGGGTGTGGTACTCGGGAGCTCCAGAGCCCACCGACTACGACGAGCTGCGCCCCGGCTTCGCGCTCGTCGTCGATCTCGAGCCAGGGACCTGCGAGGTCTCGCAGCGCCAGGTCGGCACGTGGCGATTCGCGCGCGAGCGCTTCGAGCTGCCCGGGGCTGCAGGCGTCGATGGCGTCCGGCGATGGCTCGACGGCCAGCCGGGCAAAGACCGAACGGTCGCGCGTCTGCTGCTGAGCGGGGCCATCTCGGTTCGCGAGAGCGCTGAGCTGTCGGCGCTTCTGGAGGCGCAGCGCCAGGTGTATGCGGCGATTGAGGCGCCAATGGACGATCTCGCGGTGCTCCCGGGCGACGGCGAATTCGGAGACCTCGGCCTGTCCGGCTTCGCCCTGGCCTCCCTCGAGCGGCTGACTGCGCAGGCGCGTGCCGACGCCGAGGGCTCCGACGCCGCCGCCGGCGCTCTGGCGCTGCTGTACCGCCTGGCAGGCGGCGCGGCGTGAGGATCACCCGGATCCGCCTGCGCGACTATCGCGGCGTGCGAGAGCGCGAGGTCCAGCTTCTGCCGACCGGTGTCACGGTGATCGCCGGGCCGAACGAGGTGGGCAAGTCATCGCTGGCTGAGGCGCTCGACGTGCTGTTCGACTACTACGACACGTCCACGAGCAAGGATGTCAAGGCCGTTCAGCCGGTCGGGCGCGATGTGGGGGCGGAGATCGAGGCCGACATCGAGTGCGGCGCATACCGATTCACGTACGCCAAGCGCTTCCATCGGGGACGGCAGACGATCCTGACCCTGTCGACTCCCACGGCGGAGACCCTCGTGGGGCGCGAGGCGCATGACCGGGTCCAGGAGATCCTTGCCGAGGCGATGGACGTCGACCTGTGGAAGGCGCTGCGCGTGCAGCAGGGCCGGGGGATCGACCAGCCGCCGCTGGACGGGATGGCCTCGCTCGCCGGCGCGCTCGACCGTGCTGCCGGTGAGGGCGCGAGCGCGCTCGGGGATGCCGGCGAGCGAGAGCTGACGCTGCTCGAGCGGGCACGCGAGGAGTACCTGCGCTACTGGACTCCGACAGGCCGCGAGGGCGCCGCGCTGAAGGAACGGGCCGCCGCGCTCACCGCGGCCCGGGGGGGAGTCGAGCATCTCGAGCGCGAGCTCGGCTCTGCTGAGCAGGATGCGCTGCGCAGCGCGGAGCTGGACGCGCTCATCGCAGGTCAGCGGAGACTGGCCGCCGCGGCCGGCGAGGAAGCGGCGCGGCTGAGCGCTGCCCTGCGCTCCGTGGAGGACCTCACGGGCGAGGTCGAGCGCCTCCGCCTGGCCGTGGATGTCGCCCGCGGGGAGCTGTCGATCGCCGAGGAGCGGCGGCAGGAGCGCGGACGTCTGTGCACCGCCCTGGAGCGCGCCGAGCATAGGGTGAAGGAGTTGGCGGAATCCGGCGCCGGCCTGGCGCCCCAGATGGAGGCCGCGGAGGCCTGCGTCGATGCGCGGAGCCGCGCGCGCGAGACTGCAGAAGCCGATCGGCAGGCGGGACGCAGGCTGGTCGATGAGCGTCGGCGTGACCTCGAAACGCTGCGCGCTCTGACCGATCTTGGTGCGCTGCGCGAACGACGGCGCCGTGCGGCGGAGGCGCTCGATCGGGCCGCGGCGGCGCAGGAGCGCCTGGCCGCGGCAACGGTCGACGAGGCGGCGCTCGAGCGCATCCGCGAGCTCCACCACAGCGTCGAGGCCAAGTCGGCGGCGCTCGCAGCGCAGCTGCCGACGCTTGAGATCCGCGCCGAGGCGCTCGCATCGCTGGAGGTCGACTCGGCCGCTCGCGACTTCGCCCCCGGCGAGAGCGCCCGCTGGTCGGTCGATCGATTGCTCACGCTCGCCGTCCCCGGGCTCATCGAGATCCGCATCGATCCCGGCGCGGAGCTGGAGGAGCTCGCGGCCGAGGTGTCAGCGAAGCGCCAGGAGCTCGCGCGCCGGTGCGGCGAGGTCGGCGTCGACGGGCTCGCCGGGGCCGAGGAGGCGTTCGAGGCGCGCAGGGAGACCGAGATCGCACTCGCGCAGGCCCACAGCGAGGCGTCGCGCCAGCTGTCCGGCGCCGAGATCGCTGAGCTGGACGCCCAGATCGCCGAAGCCAGTGCCTGCCTGCCTGCGAGCGGCGCTGCGCTGCCGGCCGACGCGGCTGCAGGTCAGGCGCTCGTCGCCGAGGCGGAGGCCCTGTGCGCGCAGTCTGAGGCGGCGCTGAAGGCCGCCGACGCTGCGCTGGCTGACGCGGAGGCAGCGCAGCGCTCCGCGCGCGAGGTGCTGCTCGAGCACGACGCCGCGCAGGCAGGGGCCGAGCACGAGGCGCAGGAAACCGGTGATGCGCTTGAGGAGGCTCGCCGGGCGCTGCCCGATGACGCGCTCGACCTCGCTGTCCACGACGGCCGAATCCGCGTCGAGGCCGCCGTCGCCGCGCATCAGCAGGCGCTTGCGCGCCTCGGCGCCGCACAGCCTGACCGAGTTCGCGCGCAGACCGAGGCCGCGGCGCAGGCAGCGTCTGCCGCGACGCGAGCGCTGCGGGAGTCCGAGGACGAGCGCCGGGATGTCCAGGCCAGACTCGACGTCCGCGGCGGCGAGGGCCTGTTCGAGTCCCTCGCCTCCGCCAGATCGCTGCTCGAGCACGCGGAGCGAGCGGCAGCTGATCTCAGCGCCGCCGCGGACGCGGCTCGCTTGCTGCACACAACGCTCGAGGCCTGCCGTGAAGAGGCGCAGCGCGCCTATGCGGGGCCGCTGCGCCAGAAGATCGTGGAGATGGGGCGAGTGGTGTTCGGCCACAGCTTCGATGTCGACCTCGCCGACGACCTGTCGGTCGCGCGCCGAACGCTGCACGGCGAGCGCCTGCCGTTCGAGCAGCTCAGCGTCGGGGCGCGCGAGCAGCTGTCGCTGATCGCGCGGCTTGCATGCGCGCTCTTGGTCTCCCCGGATGGCGGTGTCCCGCTGCTGCTCGACGACACCCTCGGCTATTCAGATGATCAGCGGGTATCCGCCATGCACGAGGTCGTTCGCCTGGCCGGCGAACGCTGCCAGGTTGTCATCTTGACCTGTCACCCCGACCGCTACCGCGCGATTGCGGGCGCGGCGCTCATCGACCTCGGCTGAGCGTCCGCCGCCCGGCAGAGACTCAGCCTCGCAGGCGCTCCACGTCGACCGAGCCGACTCCGAGATGGTCATCTGGATCAAGATCGAGCAGGAACTGCCGGCAGCGCTGCGCCTCATCCATCTCGCCGATCGCCGCCGCCGCCCGCATCAGCGCGTGAAGGCTGCGCAGGAACCCGTGGTTCGTCTCATGGCGCCAGGGCACGGACCCCGTGCCGCGCCAGCCCGCCTTGCGGATTGCATCTAGACCGCGGTGGTAGCCGGTCCTGGCGAAGGCATACGCCGCCACCGCGTCGCCGACGTCGAGCGCCCAGGCGGCAAGATGAGCCCAGCCGTCGAGGAACTCCGGGTGCGCCGCGACGATCTGGCGCAGGCGCCCGCCGATGGCCGATCGGTCGTCTCCAGGTTCGGCCAGCGCCATCCTGAGCGCGCCGGCGGCTTCTCCCGGCGGGGCGGGGAGCGTCGTCTCGGGGCCGGAGTCGCCCGTCCCGGGAAGCGCGGTATCGCCGCGGCCAGCCAGCGGAAGTGAGTTCTCGCTCATGGCGGAAGGTGTACCCATACGCGGGCGTCCTGTCGCGCGCTGGTCACCGGGCGGCGCGCGACAGCTGAGGGATGCGCGCGCTGATCTCCCCGAGATCCTCGCGCGCTCCGCCGATCAGGGAGACCACTACGCTCACCGTCGCGGACGCGACGATCGCGCCGACGAAGGGCCACAGCGTCGGGGTATTGTCTGGGAACGTGGCCGCCAGCGCCCCATCGACCAGCGCGCCGGTGGAGATCCAGCCGCCGATCAGCGCGCCGGCCAAGCCCGAGATCGCGCCGGCGAGCGCCCCGCCGCTTGACGCGCGCGCCCACAGACCCAGCAGAGCGGGCACGACCGTCGCTGCGCACAGCAGGTCGGCGATGAGAAACAGCCGGAGCACATCGAAGCCCTGCAGCGCCACGACGACGGCGGGGACGAGCAGCGCTGCGGTCGCCCACCGGGCGGCAGCCAGCGACATTGAGGGGCGCTCTGCGGCGACCAGCGCGGCGAGCCCGTTCTCCAGAGTGTCGACCGATGACGCGACCAGGCACACGCCCAGCGCGAGCACGACGACGCTGAGCCATGCCGGCAGTCCGGTCATCAGCGCAAAGAACGGGACGGACGGCTGACCGAGTTCGGCGCCGGCCCCCGCGGCCACAATCCCGATCACGCCCACCAGCAGCACGATCGGCAGCGTCAGGGCGGCGCCGATTGCGGCCCCCCGGGCCAGCGCGCGGTCGTCTCGGGCGGCCCATACGCGCTGCCAGTAGCCCTGATGGAACAGGTTCGCCGCGGTCACCGCGATGATCAGGGTGATCCCCGCCTCGACGCCGATGGCCCGCACCTCAAGCAGGCCCGTCGCGTCGAGCGAGCTGAGCGAGGCGTCGGCCGAAGGCAAGATCACCAGTGCCGCGCCTGTCAGCAGGCCGATGAGAAGCCATCCCTGCCACCTGTCGGTGCGGATGGTCGCCCGCAGCCCGCCATAGGCCGTGTAGGCGAGCGTGACCAGCGCCACTGCCAGGATCGCGATCACCGGTCGCACGCCGGACAGCAGCGCGGCGATTCCGCCGATCGCGGACAGCTCGGCGGTGACGAACACGAGCATGTAGAGGATCGAGATCCCGACCACGTAGGCGTGGAATGCGCGGCCGAAGCGGACCCGGATGAATTCGGCGAGGCTGTGACCCGCCGGCGCGATCCTGCGCATGCGCCGGCCGAGGAGCGCGAAGGCGAGCAGCGGCGCGGCGGCGCCGAGCGCATAGCCGATCACCGCGATCAGCCCCACCAGCGCCCCGACCTGTGGCGGGGCGAACAGGATCCAGGCTCCCATTCCCGAGGCCAGGAACGACAGGCCCAGGGCGCGGGCGCCCTGGCTGCCGCGCGCGACGACGAAGTCCTCGAGGTCGCTGGCCGCGTTGCGGGAGCGCAGCCCTACGAGGGCGAAGAGCCCGAGTGTCAGCGCAAGGACGGACAAAGCGACAGTGCCATCGACCATGACGCACTCCCTCCGCCGGTCTTAACCGGATCAGGTTCGTGGGGTCTGCGCCTGCGGGTCGGTTGTCGACCGGCGCACTCTCAGCTCGCGGAGCTCCCCCGGCGTGGACCGCAGCCTAACGGAAACGCCCACTGCCCGTGCAGCGTGCGCCGAGTCAGCCGCTGAGACCGCGGCGCAGCCGCTCTGCGATGCCGCGCCCGGCCGAGGTACGCCGCCGGCGCTCATGCGATGGTGGGCTCGCGGCCACGGCCGGCGCTTCATCGGGCGGGCTGGTCACAAGCTGGAGGATGAGCGGATCGGGTGAGTTGTTGCGGATTCCGTGCGGGACGCCTGCAGGCACCAGTGCGGTCTGCAGCGCCTCGAGCGTGACCTCGGCGTCATCCGTGACCAGCCACGCCATTCCCGCGAGCACCGTGTAGACCGCGTCGGCAGTCGGGAAGGCTCGCGCCTGCACGGCCTGTCTCGGCTCCAGGCAGACAACGTCCACGGCGACGACGTCGGTGGCGACCACCCGCACGGCCGTTGCGCGCTCGAGATCGAAATCGACATAGTCCCGAAGATCGAACGCGCGAGGCTGTGGCTCTGGATCGCCCATGCAGCGAAGTCTAGGAGGCCTGTCGCGAGACGACCCGTCCCGCTGGGGAAGGCTGGCTTGAGGATGCTCGCTACACTCCGGCGGCGAGCCAGTCCGGCGCACAGGAGGAGCAATGCCGACATTCCAGTTCAGCACTGAAGCGCCGGCCGGCATCGACGCCGGCGCCGTGGCGGTGTTCGCCTGGAAGGGCGACGGCGCTGCAGAGCTGACCCCGGACGCCTCGTCGGTCGCTGAAGCGCTGGGGATCGACCTGGCGTCCGAGCTCAAGGCCGTGCATTTCGAAGGCGACGTGGGCTCGGTCGCCCGGATCCCGACGCGGGGCGCCGCCAGCGCCGCGATGCTGCTGGTCGTAGGGCTGGGCAAGGCAGCCGACGCATCCCTCGAGGTGCTCAGGAAGGCGGCGGGCACCGCCGCCCGCGGCGCCGCCAAGGACTCGTCGCTGGCCATCGTCGTCCCGACCGGGCTGGTCGAAAGCGATGGCGCCGCGCACGCGCAGGCCGTCACCGAAGGCGCCAGCCTGGGTGCGTACGCGTTCACGGCGTATCGCACCAAGAGCAATGACTCCCCGTCGCTCACCGGCGTCAGCCTGCTGGCCGGCGATGGGCTCAGCGATGATGACGCTGAGCGCGGCATGGCGCTCGGCGAGCTGGTGTCGCGCGCCACCGCGCTGGCGCGGGATCTGGTCAACACGCCGCCGGCCCACAAGCGACCGCCCGCGCTGGCTGAGCGCTTCGTCGAGATCGCGGCGGATGCGGGCCTGACCGTCAAGGTGTTCGACGAGCAAGAGCTCGCCGAAGGAGGCTTCGGTGGGATTTGCGGCGTCGGGCAGGGGTCGAGCGAGCCGCCTCGGCTGGTCGAGCTGACCTACTCCCCGGACGGCGCCGAGCGCCATATCGTGCTGGTCGGCAAGGGCATCACCTTTGATACGGGCGGCATCTCGCTGAAGCCCAGCAGCGCGATGAGCAACATGAAGTCGGATATGAGCGGGGCTGCGGCCGTCGTCGCGGCCATGTCGGTGCTCAAGGACCTGGGCGTCCGCGTGAAGGTCACCGGCCTGGCCGCGCTCGCGGAGAACATGCCGTCCGGAACGGCGATCCGCGTCTCTGACGTGCTCACGCATCGCGGCGGCAAGACCGTCGAGGTCATGAACACCGACGCGGAGGGGCGGCTGGTCCTCGCTGACGCCCTGGCCTACGGCGCCGAGTCCTCGCCCGACGCGATGATCGACCTAGCCACGCTGACCGGCGCCCAGGTGGTGGCGCTGGGCAGCAAGATCTCCGCCATCATGGGCACTGACGCTGAGCTCGTCGGCGCGCTGCGCTCAGCCGCCGACGAGGCGGGGGAGCGGATCTGGGAGCTGCCGTTGGCCACCGAGTACGCCGATCACCTCAAGAGCGAGGTGGCCGATCTGAAGAACATCGGCAAGGGCGGCCAGGCGGGCACCATCGTCGGCGGGCTGTTCCTCAAAGAGTTCGTCGGCGACGTTCCGTGGGCGCACCTTGATATCGCCGGCCCGGCGTTCACCGAAGAGGGCGACGGTCACTACACCGCCAAGGGGGGCACCGGCGCGGGGGTTCGAACGCTGCTGCGCTACCTGCAGGCGCTCTAGGCGCGTCTGCCTCAGCCGATCGGCGACTCGAACCGCTCGCGGCTCGCAAGCACCCGGCGGTGCCGCACATGGGCGACCTCCTCGCCGGATGAGTCGCGAAGCGAGACGGAGAACTCCAGCCGCCGCCCGTGCACGCCGATCAGCACTGCTTCCGCGGTCACCGTGTCGCCGATCGGAGTCGGGTGCTCGTGGGTGATCTCCGCCCACTGGCCGACGCATGCGCGGCCCTCGGGGAGGCAGTCGTCGAGCGCCGCCATCGCTGCCTGCTCGGCCAGCGCCAGGATTCGGGGCGTGGCGAGCACGGGCACATCTCCGCAGGCCATCGCATCAGCCGTGTCGGCCTGGCTCACGGTCAGCTGCAGCTCGGCGCGAAGCCCTGGCATGCACTGGTGATCGTCGGGGGTCATTCGCCTCTCCTTGCCGCGCGCGGTTTCGCTGGCGCGGACGCTCACTGGCAGTATGGACTCCAGGCCGCCGCGGGCGGGCTGTGTCCAGCGGAGCGAGGTCGGTCGTGTCATCAAGCATTCCCCAGGCGGGCGAATCATGAGCGGGCCGCTCGGGGTCATGGCGGTCATCCTGCTCGAGGCGGCCGCGGGCGGCGCCGCCGTGCTGTGGGCGGCCGGGGTTTGGGGCGCCGTGCGCCGCGGGTTCTTCCTGCTCACCGGGATCACCATCGCGGTGTGCGCGCTCGGCGCGTGGGCGATCGCTCGCATGGCCGCGGCCACCTCCGACGCCCCCGAGCTTCGCCGCGCGGTGCTCGCCCTCGGCGCCTTCGCAGGCCTCGCGGTGCTGTGGCAGCTTGCGCTGCTGGTCCGGCAATCGGCGCTGTCGCGGGCGCTCGGGCTTGCAGCGACCGCCGTGGGGATCGTCTCGCTGGTTCTGCTGGGCCTCGCGCGAGAGCGGGATCCCCTGCTCGGCATCGCTGAGCTGGCCCTCGGCGGGCTGTTCCTGGGCTCGACGGTTTACGGGCTGCTGCTCGGCCACTGGTATCTGGTCGAGCGTCGCCTGCCCGGTCTGCATATGGTGCGCGCCTCCTGGTGGTACATCGCCGGCGTGGCGGCGGCGGTCGGCGCGGCGCTGCTGTCGGTGCGCAATCCGCCCCCCGAGATCGGGACCGGGTTCTCGCCGATGCTCGCCATTCCCGGCTTCTCTGTGTGGCTCGCCGGCGGGCTCGTCGCGGTCTGCGCGCTGATCTCAGGCTTCGTGTGGAAGCTGGCCCAGGAGGGCGGCCGCTCGATCCAGGCCGCAACGGGCATGTTCTACCTGGCGGTGATCATGGCGTTCAGCGCGGAGATGTCGTCAAAGCTCGGCTTCTTCTAGCCCGAGCGCCGCGCCCCGAGTGTGTACATCAGCACGCATCCAGGTAGCGACGGTCGAACTCCACGACCCCGGAGAGGCGGGCCGGGTCGGCGGC
>DATKBU010000062.1:0-8211 GCA_035513815.1 Egibacteraceae bacterium | reverse complement strand
CAGCTGCCGCCCAGCGGCAGACCAGGCCGCCGCGCCTCCGGTCAGCTCGCCGGTGAGCCGCTCGAATCCGATGCGCAGGCATGAGCGGACAAGCTGCGATCGATCGACGCCCTCGTCGGCCACGAACACGATCGGGCGTTTCCGATCGACCAGCCATCCCAGCCAGGTGGCGAATTGCGGGCGCAGCGCGATCGACAGGGACTCTGGGACATGGCCCGATGAGAACTCGTCAATCGAGCGGACATCGATCACCTCCGCGCCGGCCGCCGTCACGGCGTCGAACTGGGCGACGGTCAGCTGGGCCAGCGCAGGCGGCCGCTGGCCGTACAGCCGCGGGCCGGCCTGGTTCACCTCGCGCAGCTGAAGGAAGTAGGGCGGAAAGCTGCCGAGACCGCCGAGCAGCTGCTGGACGAAGGCGTCTTCGCTCTCGGCCTGGAGCAGCGGGCTCGCCGCCCGCTCGGCGCCGATGGTCGACGTCCGCTCGCCGCCCCCGCCGGTGGAGCAGAACGAGCCGGCCCCGTGGGTGGGGTACAGCCCGACGCCGTCGGGCAGGGCGAGGATGCGCTTGCGCACCGAGCGATAGGCCGCCCGCGCCAGAGGCTCGGTGAGCTCCGGGCTCAGCAGATCGGGCCGCGCGACGCCGCCGACGATCAGCGTCCCCCCGCTGAACAGCGCCACAGGGCTGACGCCGTCGAGCAGCAGGTACGCCAGGTGCTCGGGCGTGTGGCCCGGCGTCGCCAGCGCGCGCAGCGTCAGGCCGCCGAGATGCATCTCCTCGTTGTCTTCCAAGAGCCGGGCGCCGAATTCCACGGGCGCGCCCGCGGAGGCCAGGATCTGTGCGCCCTCCGCACCCAGCTCGCGGCTGCCGGACACGAAATCGGCGTGTAGATGGGTCTCCGCGGCGAAGCGCAGGCGCCAGCCGCGTTCAGAGGCAATCGCAAAATACGGCGAGGGATCGCGGAACGGATCGATGACCATCGCGCTGCCGTCGCCGAGCCCGACCACATACGAGCTGTTGCCCAGCCCTTCATCGACGATCGGGAGGATCTCCATGGCGTTCTCTCACCATCCAGCTACAATATTCCAAAGAATGTTGGAACATCGTACTGCCGAACCTCGAGGCGCGCTATGGCAGACCGCGACCGCAAGGAGCAGCTGTACGACGAGATCGCGCGTATGGGCAAGGCCCTGGCCAGCGGCAAGCGGCTGGAGCTGCTCGACGTGCTGTCGCAGGGCGAGCGCAGCGTCGACGCGCTCGCGCGAGCGGTCGGCATGACCATCACGAACACGTCAGCGCATCTGCAGGTGCTCGCTCGCGGCGGGCTCGTGGACAGCCGGCGGGAGGGCGCGCGGGTCCGCTATCGGCTCGCCAGCGATGACGCGACCGCGCTGGTCATCGCGATGCGGGATCTGGCCAGGCGCCGGCTCGGCGCAGTGGAGCAGGCCGCTCAGGCGTATCTCGAGAAGACCGACGGAGCAGATGCCCTGACGCGCGATCAGCTGCTCGAGCGGCTCAAGCGCGGCGCTGTCGCGCTGGTGGATGTCCGCCCCGCCGAGGAGTACGCCGCCGGGCACATCCCCGGGGCCGTGTCGATTCCGCTCGCAGAGATCGAAGAGCGGCTCGCGGAGCTTCCGCCCGATGTCGAGATCGTCGCCTACTGCCGGGGGCCGCTGTGCGTGTACTCCCCGCAAGCCGTGCGGCTGCTGCGCCGCCGGGGCCGCGCCGCCCGCCAGCTGGAGGACGGATTTCCCGAATGGCGCCTCGCCGGCCTGCCGGTTGAGGCGGCAGACAGCCGCTGAGCGCGCTGGCCGGCGTGACCGGCTGCGAAGTCAGCCGTAGAGATCACTTGTCGGGGTCGGCCGCCCAGATCACCGGCCTCTCCTGGCCTAGTTGCGTGCGGTGGCGCTCATTGATGAGCGCCGACGCACGCAACGCGGAGATTGGTGCGACGCGTTGCGCGCCGCCGCCCGCTCCCGGCGCGCGCCCTCGCGCTCGCTACACGAACGCCGAGGCGAAGATCAGCGACACGATCGTCATGACCTTGATAAGGATGTTCATGGATGGCCCGGCAGTGTCCTTGAACGGGTCGCCGACGGTGTCGCCCACCACTGCGGCCTTGTGCGGCTCTGAGCCCTTGCCGCCATGGTGGCCCGCCTCGATGTACTTCTTGGCGTTGTCCCAGGCGCCACCGGAGTTGGCCATGAAGATCGCAAGGGCGAACCCGGACACCAGCGCGCCGGCGAGGAAGCCGCCCAGCGCGTCAACGCCCAGGAAGAAGCCGATGGCCAACGGCGCCACCACCGCCATGCCGCCGGGGATGAGCATCTCGCGCAGCGCGGCCGCGGTCGAGATATCGACGCACTTGGCGTACTCGGGCACGACGCCTTCCCTGCCCTCGCGCAGCCCTGGGATCTCGCGGAACTGACGGCGCACCTCCTCGATCATCTTGTTGGCGGCGCGCCCCACGGCGTCGATCGTCAGGGCAGCGAACAGGAACGGCAGCATCGCGCCCAGGAACAGCCCTGAGAACACGTCGACGCTGCCGATGTCCAGGCTGATCGCGCCGCCCTCCTGGATGACTGCTTGCTCGAACGCCTTGAACAGCGCGAGCGCCGTCACGGCAGCGGACCCCACCGCGAAGCCCTTCGCGATCGCGGCGGTGGTGTTGCCCAGCGAGTCCAGCGAGTCGGTCACCTCGCGGACCTCGGGGGGCAGGTGCGCCATCTCCGCGATGCCGCCGGCGTTGTCGGCAATCGGTCCGTAGGCGTCCACGGACACGACCACCCCGGTTGTCGCCAGCATGCCGATGGCGGCCAGCGCGATGCCGTAGATCCCGCTGATCGGCACATCGGGCAGCGCGTAGTTGGCTGCCCAGTAGGCCACGCCGACGGCGATGACGATCAGGACGACCGCCGAGGCTACCGACATCAGCCCCGCCGAGATGCCGCCGAGAATGGTGGTGGCGGGGCCGGTCTCGGACTGGCGCGCGATCTTGCGTACGGGGCCGTAATGGTCCGAGGTGTAGTACTCAGAGACGAAGCCGATGCCCATGCCGACCAGCAGGCCGGCGACCACCGCGACCGGGAAGCCCCACCAGTTCTCGGCGACCGGCTCGAAGAACACGTAGCCGAACGCGAACGCCAGCACGACCGTGATCAGCGCGGCGACATTGGTGCCGCGGTGCAGCGAGCGCGCCAGGTCCTTGCCGGTGGCGTTGGGCTTCGACTTGACGGTGAACGCGCCGACGATGGACGCGAGCATCCCGAACGCGCCGATTGCCAGCGGGAACAGCAGCGCGCGCTCCTGGAAGTCGCCCATCCCGGCGAACGCGAACGCGGCCAGCGCGATCGGCGCGATGATCGAGCCCGCATAGGACTCGAACAGGTCTGCGCCCATGCCGGCGACGTCGCCGACGTTGTCGCCCACGTTGTCCGCGATCGTGGCGGGGTTGCGCGGGTCGTCCTCGGGGATCCCGGCCTCGACCTTGCCGACCAGGTCCGCCCCGACGTCTGCGGCCTTGGTGTAGATGCCCCCGCCGACGCGGCTGAACAGCGCGATCGAGCTGGCGCCCAGCCCGAAGGCCGTCACGACCTGGAAGGGCTGGTCGACCCCGAGCACCTGCACGAACACGATGTAGGCCAGCGACAGCCCGAGCAGAGCCAGCCCTGCGACGGTGAAGCCCATGACGGCCCCCCCGCGGAAGGCCAACGGCAGCGCTAGCTGCGGTCCGGTCCGCGCCGCCTGGGTCGTGCGCGCATTGGCCAGCGTCGCCACGGTCATCCCGACGAAGCCCGCCAGGCCCGACAGGAGCGCGCCGCTGATGTAGGCGATCGCCCCCCACGGCCGGCCGTAGTCGAGGAAGACGACGATCAGCACCGTCATGATCACGACGAAGCCGGCCACCCACGTGTACTCGCGGCGAAGAAACGCTCGCGCGCCCGCCTGGATCGCGTTCATCAGCTCGACCATGCGGTCGTTGCCCGGATCCGCGCGCTTGACGACTCCGAAGAAGTAGGCGGCCAGGACCAGCCCGGCGATCGCCGCGGCCGCGCTCAGGGCGGGGACTGCATCCATCTGATCTCCATTGATCGCGAGGTGTCAGCCTGGCGCAGAACACGCATGCAGGCGCAGGCGACCAGGAGTGTAGTGACAAGCCGCACGAGCCTCCAAAGCACGCGGACCGGCGCGGGAACGCGGCGACGTGTCGCAGCTTGCTGCTACCGTCGTCCCATGACCGCATTCGTCCGCCGAGACCTCGCCCAGCGCCTGCTGGATGAGGAGCGTCTCGCCCCCGCCGCGACGCGCTCCGCCGGATCGCGCGGCCGTTCCAGGCCGGAGCCGCCCGACGACCTGCGAACCTGCTTCGAGCAGGACCGCGACCGCATCCTGCACTCCAAGGCGTTCCGGCGGCTGAAGCACAAGACTCAGGTGTTCATCAACCCCGAAGGCGATCACTACGTCACTCGTCTGACGCACGCGCTGCAGGTCACGCAGATCGCACGATCACTGGCTGCCGCGCTCGGGCTGAACGAGCCCCTGGCAGAGGCGATCGCCCTCGGCCACGACGTGGGCCACACGCCGTTCGGCCATACAGGCGAGGACGCCCTGAGCCCGTACTTCCCCGGCGGGTGGCACCACGCCGCCCAGGGGGTGCGCATCTTCGAGTTGCTCGAGGACCGCAACCTCACCTGGGAGGTCCGCGACGGCATCCGCGCGCACACCTGGCGCATCGACCCGCCGCCGGCGACGCCAGAGGCGCGATGCGTGCGCTTCGCGGACCGCATCGCGTATCTCACCCACGACGCCCTTGACGCCCTGCGGGCTGGGGTGCTGAAGCCTGACGATTTCCCTGCTGCGACTCTCGAGGTCCTGGGGCGGCCTGGCTCGGCGTGGATCCAGGAGATGATCCAGGCCGTGGTCGAGCACAGCATGGAGGCGGGGACGGTCGAGATGCGCCCGGCGACGCTCGCTGTCGTCGATGAGCTGCGAGCGTTCATGTTCTCGCGCGTGTACCAGGCCGAGCACAGCCAGATGCAGAAGCGGACCGCGATCGCCGTCATCCGCCATCTCGTCGACTACCACCTGGAGCGCCCGGAGCAGCTTCCTCCGAGCTATCGAGACAACGACGCGGATCTCGTCACCCAGGTCGCGGACTACGTCGCGGGCATGACCGACCGCTTCGCCCTGGCCGCGCACGACCGCCTGTTCGACACGGCGGTCCTGGAAACGCCGCTGGCGGACGCGCGCCTGTAGCCAGCGCGGCGCGGGACCCACGCGAAAGGGGAATGGGCGGGGCGCCGAAGCTGTTGAGGCGATGTCTGCGCGCGCTGGATCGGTCGAGCCTGACCCACGGCAGTTTCCGGCTGCGGCAGACTCGTGGCTAGGGTGGGAGCGGCTGACGCCTCCCACACCAATCAAGGACCTGCACTCGCATGGCTAAGAACCTCGTCATCGTTGAGTCGCCCACCAAGGCGAAGACGATCGAGAAGTACCTCGGGCCCGACTTCAAGGTCGTGGCCTCCTACGGCCATGTCCGCGACCTGCCGCGCAGCGACTTCGCGATCGACGCCACCGACGGCTCGGTCCAGCTGCGCTACGAGGTCCCGAAGTCCTCGGCGAAGCACGTCAGCGCCATCAAGCGCGAGGCGAAGGGCGCCGATCGTGTGTTCCTGGCCACCGACCTCGATCGCGAGGGCGAGGCCATCGCGTGGCACGTCGCGGAGGTCGCCGGCATCGACACCGGCGCCGCCGACCGCGTGGTGTTCGCAGAGATCACCCGTGACGCGATCCTCGAGGCATTCGAGCACCCGCGGCGCATCGACGAGCACCTGGTGGACGCCCAGCAGGCGCGCAGAGCCGTCGATCGGATCGTCGGCTACCGCCTGTCGCCGACGCTGTGGCGCAATGTCGCCAGCGGCATCTCCGCGGGCCGCGTCCAGTCGGTCGCGCTGCGGCTGATCTGCGACCGCGAGGACGAGATCCGCCGGTTCGTGCCCCAGGAGTACTGGTCGCTGCACGGCGACTTCTCGCGCGACGAAGCGAGCTTCGCGGCCGACCTGTGGTCGGTGGAGGGGCGCAAGATCGCAACGCCGAAGCAGGTCGCCGAGCGCGAGGACCGCGACGAGGGCGCGGATGGCGAAACGCTCGCGCCGAGCCGGGCCTCCAAGCTGCTCGTCATCGCCGACGTCGAGCGCGCCGAGGCGCTGCGGGCCCGCGCTCGCGAGGTCGCCGAGTGGACCGTGGCCGACGTCACGCGCCGGGAGACCAAGCGCACGCCGCCGCCGCCGTTCACCACGTCGACGCTGCAGCAGGAGGCCGAGCGCAAGCTGGGATTCTCCGCCGCCAAGACGATGCGCGTCGCCCAGCAGCTCTACGAGGGGATGAACGTCGGCAGCGAGACGGTCGGCCTGATCAGCTACATGCGGACGGACTCGGTCAACCTGTCCGAGACTGCGCTGCGCGAGGCGTCCGAGCTGGTGCGCGCAGACTTCGGCGAGCGCTACGGCCTCGACAGCCCTCGGCGCTATAAGGGCCGGACGAAGGGCGCCCAGGAGGCCCACGAGGCCATCCGCCCGACCAGCGCCGGCCGCCGTCCCCATCAGGTGGCCCGCCACCTCGACCGTGATCAGCTCGCGCTGTACGACCTCATCTGGAAGCGCACCGTCGCCACTCAGATGGCGCCCGCGGTCTTCGACGGCCTGCGGGCCGACCTCGTCGGGACTGACGACGAGGGCCGCGAGCTGCGATTCCGCGCCACCGGTCAGGTGATGAAGTTCGACGGCTACCTCAAGGCGTACGTGGAGGGCCACGACGACGACGAAGAGGACGACGAGGCTCGGATCGCCCGCCTGCCTGACCTCGAGGACGGTCAGACGCTCAGCCTTCGCGAGGTCCGCGCCGACCAGCACTTCACCGCGCCGCCCCCCCGCTTCACCGGGTCGAGCCTGGTCAAGGAGCTCGAGGCTGACGGCATCGGGCGCCCGTCGACCTACGCGTCGATCATCCAGGTGCTGCTGAGCCGCGAGTACGTGCGCCTCGACTCGCGCCGCTTCTTCCCCACGCCTCTGGGCGAGGTCGTGACGGCATACCTGAAGCAGCATTTCAGCGAGGTCGTCGACATCTCCTTCACTGCGCGGATGGAATCCGAGCTGGACGAGATCGCCGAGGGAAGCCAGTCCTGGGGCCCGATGGTCTCGGAGTTCCTCACCGAGGTCGACGAGTGGATCTCCGAGCGCAAGCCTGAGCGCCCTCGGATCCCCATCGAGGGAGTGCGCTGCCCGGAATGCGGCGAGGAGATGGAGAAGGTGTTCTCCGGCAAGTCACGCCAGTGGTTCGCCTCCTGCCACCGCTGGCCGGACTGCAAGGGCACGCTGCCGCTGGACTCCTACGGCAACGTCACCTCCGTTGAGGAGCTGCAGCCGGACCCTGACGTCATCTGCCCCCAATGCGGCAAGGCGATGATCCGCCGCGACGGGCGCTTCGGCCCGTTCTACGGCTGCCAGGACTATCCCAACTGCAAGGGCATCGTCAACGTCGAGAAGCGCATCGGGTTCACCTGCCCAACCTGCGGCGAGGGCGACCTGGTGGAGCGGACGAGCCGCTACGGCAAGCCCTTCTACGGCTGCAACCGCTATCCCGAGTGCGACTTCGCGATGTGGTCCCAGCCGCTGGCCCGCCCCTGCCCGGAGTGCGCCGGGCCCCTCAAGGCCCCGCGGAAGAACGCGAAGAGCCCGGTGGGGGTGTGCGCGGTGTGCGAGGCCAAAGTGCCGGTCGAGGCCGATCCCGAGCGAGCCCAAGCCACCGAGTACGTCCCTGGAAAGCAGACCGAGACGGTCTGAGCGGGCAGATGGCGCTCGGCGGCGCCGCTGGCTCAGGCGTCCTCGGCCGGCGACTCCAGCACCTCCGGCCGCTGGATCAGCTCCCACCCGACGTACAGCGGGACGATCTGTCCAAGCGCGATCGTCAGCCCGAGAGCGATCACCATGACCTGGGCGAGCCGCGACTGTCGCCCGAGGTCCCGTTCGGCCTGCTCGACCAGGTCGCGGGCGCCTGATGCGGTTGCGGCGTAGCCGCCCAGCACTGAGCGAGCCTCGCTCAGGCCCTCGTTGATGGCGCCCAGATCGTCGGCGACCGTCTCCATCCGCCCGCCGACCTGGCCCATGCTGGCGGCAGCCTCGTCCAGCAGGTCGGCCTGTGCGCGGAGCTCGTCA
>DATKBU010000061.1:0-3602 GCA_035513815.1 Egibacteraceae bacterium | reverse complement strand
AACCCTCGAGCAGGCCGCGAGTCAGGCGGCGCTCCACGGCTAGCGGGCGAGGCCGACCCTGCGACGGGGCTATCGCGGCAGGTTTGCCGCGCGTCTGTCCCCCTTGGGGTCCACGACTGCCCTCACGACCAGCGGATGCGCACCCGGTCGAGGAACAGCGCGAGCTCGTTCGCGTCGCCGCTGACCGCGAGGTCATCGGGGGGTTGGCGGTTCCACAGCGTCAGGTAGAGGTGTGAGGCTGCGCCTCGCACCTCGCAGTCCGCGTCGCCGTCCGATCCGGGCGCCGTCTGGACGCCGTCTGCGCCGATGTGCACCAGCCAGTCGCCGCCCGCGGGCTCGCAGCGGACTCGCAGCGTCACTGCGGGTTCCGAGCGCAGCCTGCTCCCGCGGCGGGTGATGAAGCAGGTGAGGAGCTCGTCGATCCCGTCGGCGGCGAAGTCGGGCGGGAACGACGGCGTCACGCCAGCCGCCCGCTCGGCGTCCACCCGGTGGATCGCGGTCTCGTGCGCCTGGCGACGAGCCCACATCGCCAGTGGCGAGGGCGCCGTCAGGAACGTCCAGCACACGAGCGCGGGATCGGCATCATCCAGCGCCGCGGCCAGGGCCGCGTGGCCCTCGCGAAACCACTGCAATAGCTCGGCGTCCTGGGGCCAGGCGCCGACGATCTCGTCGAGATCGGCGTCCCACATCTCGGTGCGCTGCTCGGCGACGTAGCCGGTCGCCCAGCGATGGACGCCGCCGACATGACGCACCAGATCGCGCACGGACCATCCAGGGCATGTCGGCACTGCGGCGTCGAGGCCTGCGCGCTCAACCGCGTCCGCGAGACCTTCCCCGTCACGGCGCAGCGCAGCGATGTGCTGTGCAACCTCCATGGTCGCAAGCTAGCGGACGGGCCGGCGCAGTGGCCGGGCGCTGGCTGCTTCGTCCTGAGTGTCCCGCCGCCGCTGCCCGCCGGCGGCGCAGAAGCGCCGGCTATGCCCCCGACGTCGACTCGACCGGCCGCGCCGCCGCGTCGGCGGCGAGGCGGTTGGCCATGCTGTGAAAGATCGGCCGGTGGAGCGGCGCGAGCGCCCACCAGTACGCACGGCCGAGCAGCCCTTTCGGGGCGAACAGCGCGCGCTGGGTGAGCCGCGTGCCCGCGCCATCCGGCGTGAGGCGGAACTCCAGCCACGCATGACCGGGCAGGCGCATCTCAGCCCGCAGGCGCAACAGGCCCTCGCGCCCGGCGGTCGGCGGCTCGACGGCCTCGACGCGCCAGAAGTCCAGCGCATCGCCTACGCGCAGGCGGTCAGGGTCGCGCCGCCCGCGCCGCAGTCCTGTGCCCCCGGCGAGCCGGTCGATCAGCCCACGGACACCCCATGCCCAGCGGTGCGTCGGCCAGCCTCTCGCGCCTCCGACGCCCGACACCGCGGCGAAGACCGCAGCGGGCGGCGCGGCGGACCTCGCGGTGCGCACGTCGGAGTACAGCACCCCGCCGCTCCACTGCGGGTCATCGGGATGGGGCTCGGCAGCTCTCAGGCCAGTCGTGGCCTCCCGCCACGACGTCTCGACGTCGCGGTCGCGAACGCGCGCCAGCGCGACCCGAACGGCCTCCACGTAGGGAAGGGTGTCGCCTGGAACGTCGCGGCGAATGTCGCGCTCCGCCCGGACGGTCGTCGGGACGGTCTGCGACAGCACCAGCTCGCGGGCCAGTCCGAAGGGAACTGGAGTGACCGCGTGCAGCCAGTGCGTTGACAGCCGCGGCGTGACCCACGGCGCCCTGATGACCATCCTGTGGGGCAGGCCAGCCGCTTGCGCGTAGCCGCGCATCATTTGCAGATAGGTCATCGGCTCGTCGCCGCCGATGTCGTAGTCATGGTTGACCGACGAGTCGTCGTCGACGACGGCGACCAGGTACCGCAGCACGTCGCGGATCGCGATGGGCTGGGTCGGCGTGTCGACCCAGCGCGGCGTGATCATGACCGGCAGCTTCTCGACGAGGTGGCGCAGGACCTCGAAGGAGGCGCTGCCCGAGCCGATGATCACGCCGGCGCGCAGCACCGTGGCTGGGACGCGGGCTGCAAGGAAGACGTCGGCGACTTCGGCGCGGCTGCGTAGGTGAGGGCTGGCGTCAGGGGTGATGTCGCCGAGACCGCCGAGGTAGACGACGCGACTGACGCCGGCGTCCTGCGCTGTGGCGGCGACGCTGAGCGCGATGTCCCGATCCGCTGATGCGAAGTCCGCGCCGGTGCCGATGGAGTGCACGAGGTGCACGACGACGTCGATGTCGGCGAAGGCCTCGGCCATGCCGACGCCATCGCTGAGGTCGCCGGCGACAATCTGCGTTCGCGGGGCCCACGGCGCCCCGGCCAGCTTGGCGGGGCTGCGCGCAAGGCATCGCACGGCTTGACCGCCCTCGAGCAGGCGCGGGACCAGCCGGCCGCCGACGTAGCCCGATGCGCCAAGCACCAGGACTCGGCGCTGCGCCATGTCGGCCCCCGTTCCGCCGCGACTGCCTGCGGCACCTCGCTCCCCCCAGACTATGCGCGGCCGCTCGCTGCGCCGCCTGCGTCAGGACTCGCGAAGGTCGAACGCGCGGTGGCGCTGGCTTCTGCTGCCTCGCGGCTGCGGCGGTCGCCGCGGAGGACGGTCACGCTGCGCTTGCCGAGTAGTGCGCGAAGACCTTCTGGACGAGCCCGTCACGCACGAACAGCACCTCAGCGACCATCCGTCCGCCGATGCTGCGGAAGTACAGGGTCACGCTCTCCTCGCCGTGCAGGACGTCGAGGAGGTCAAACCGCAGCTCCGGATACTTCTCGAGGCCCGCGGAGAAGTAGTCGCGCAGCGCGGGGCGGCCTGACAGCGTCGCGACGCCGGCGATCTGCACAGCGAGCGGCGAAGTGAGCTCCACATCGTCGCTGTACATGTCCATGATCTCGTCCAGGTCATGGCGGTTCCAGACGGCGACGTGCTTCTGGCCGAAGGCGATCGCTTCCTCAGGCGTCATGCCGGGTCCTCCGTCTCGGCGTTGTCGAGGGGTGCCGCCCGCGAGTTGACGCCCACCCCAGTCGCTACGGCAGGGTAGCCCTACCCGCCCCTCGGCGGCCGGCGCGCTGATGCTGGCCTGGAGCGTCGACGGGGCCGGAAGATCAGTGGCCGATGTCGCGGTCGCCGGCCTCGACGAGCCCGCTCTCATAGGCGAAGACCACGACCTGGGCGCGGTCGCGGAGGCCGAGCTTGGTGAGAATGCTCGACACGTGCGACTTCACAGTCGCAGGTCCGATGAACAGCTCCTTGGCGATCTCGGCGTTGCTGGACCCCCGGGCGACGGCGACGACCATCTCTCGCTCCCGGTCGGTGAGGCGCTCCAGGCGATGTGCGACCCCGGCGTCGACGGTGAGGCGCTCGGCGAACTGGCCGATGAGACGCCGGGTGATCGACGGCGCCAGGAGCGCCCCGCCGTCGGCCACGGTGCGCACGGCGGTGGCGAGCTGGTCAGGAGGGATGTCCTTGAGCACGAAGCCGCTCGCGCCGGCGCGCAGTGCCTTGTAGACGTACTCGTCCGGGTCGAACGTGGTCAGGATCAGCACCCGGACGCCCCAGTCGGCCTCCTCCACGAT
>DATKBU010000060.1:0-15559 GCA_035513815.1 Egibacteraceae bacterium | reverse complement strand
CGCGCTGGCCTATCGCGCCGCGGCGTTGGAGCAGCCGCATCTGTATGACGTGATGTTCGCCTGCCCCATCCCCGAGTTCGAGCCCTCCGAGGAGGACCAGCGCCTCGCGCTGGGCACGCTGGAGCGCCTGCGCTCGGCCGTCCGCCGCCACTGCGAGCAGGGCGCACTCGGCGACGGCGACCCGGACGCGCTCACACTCCAGCTATGGGCGCTCGCCCACGGGCTCGCATCGCTCGAGCTCCAGCGGAACCTGGGGGCGCCCGGCGACGCCGAGCGGCACTGGCGCAGCGCGTTCAGCGCCGCGATCGCCGGCTACGCCGCCCAGCCCGCCAGGGCGCCGGGCAGCCTTGGCGTGCCCGGGGCCTGACCAAGGAGCGTCCGCCACCGGTTCCAACCTCGAGACAGGATGCGCACGCGACGGCCCGCCTGGGGCGGAGATGGGCGAAGCGTCAGCGGCGCTGGCCCGGCAGCGTCTCCTCGCCGCGGTCCCACTCGGCCCAGTCCTGCCACTCGTCGAGCTCCTCGCCGGTCGGCTCGTCGGCCTCGGCGCGGTCGAGTGCGTCGGCGTCCTCGGGCAGCGTGACCACGCTCAGAAGCCCCTGCTCCTCCGCGAGCGTCACCAGGCCTGCCCGAGACCAACAGCCGTCCTCGTCTGGCAGCCACGCGACCGCGCATGGTCGCGCGTCCAGGAACGCGCGGGTCAGGATCGCGGCCGGCGAGCGCTCCCAGATGGCCTCGAGCTCCTCCGTGAGCGCCTCGACACCCGATCCGCCGGTGATATCCGGGCACTCGACATCGACGCGGACGATGCCGAGGACGCCATCGAGGTCTCGCGCGTTGAATGCATCGACGAACGCGTCGCGCAGGGTCTCAAGGCTCCAGTCCGCCTGCCCGTCGTCATGGCGGTACTCGTCCGAGCCGTCGCCGTCCAGCGCTCCGGGGGGAGGGGCGTCGTCGTCGACGGGCAGCAGATCCCAGTCGACGATGTGCAGGCCATCGCCGGGCGTCACGGCAGTCATCGCCACCTCCTTGCCGCCCCGGCGGGGGGTCGCCGGTTCGGGCGCAGCGGTATCTGTCCAGCATGGACTACCGCAAGGGGTCTTGTGAAGGGGGCGCCGTCACGTCGCGCGCGACTACCATTGGCGGTCATATGGCTGACTTCCTCACCGCGGTGTCGCAGCGCGTCGTCATCTTCGACGGCGCCATGGGCACGTCTGTGCAGGCGCGGGACCTGAGCCCTGAGGACTTCGGGGGCCTTGAAGGCTGCAACGAGGTGCTGGTGCGCACCCGACCGGACGTCATCCGCGACATCCACTCCGAGTTCCTCGCCGTCGGCTGCGACGCCGTAGAGACCGACACGTTCGGCGGCGCGCCCTGGGTGCTCGACGAGTACGGGCTCGGCGCGGACACGGAATCACTCAACGAGGCGGCCGCCCGAATCGCCCGCGAGGCCTGCGCGCAGTTCCCCGGCGATCGCTGGGTGATCGGCTCGATCGGACCGGGGACCCGGTCGCCGACCCTGTCGCTGGGCAAGGATCCGGCCACCGCCAAGGACTTCCTGGACTACGACGCAACCGTCGCCGGCTACACGCGCCAGGCTCGGGGCCTGCTGGCCGGGGGCGCCGACGTGCTGCTGGTCGAGACCGTGTTTGACCTGCTCCAGGGCAAGGCGGCGATCTGGGCCTGCCACGAGGCGATGCGGCACGAGGGCCGCAGTGTCCCGCTCATGGTCTCGGTGACGATCGAGAAGGACATCAACACCATGCTGCTCGGCAGCGAGATCGGCGCTGCGCTCGTGGCGCTTGACCCGCTGGGCGTGGACACCATCGGGCTGAACTGCGCCACCGGGCCTGAGGACATGCGCGAGCAGGTACGCCATCTGTCCCAGCATTCGCGCAGGCCGATCAGCGTCATCCCCAACGGCGGCATCCCCGAGATGGTCGACGGCCAAGCGGCCTACCCGCTGACACCCGACGCGCTGGCGACGGCCCAGCACGACTACATCGCCGAGTTCGGCGTGCAGATCGTCGGCGGCTGCTGCGGCACGACACCCGCGCACCTGGAGGCCGTGGTGCGGGCCTGCAGGGACCTGCAGCCGGCGGAACGCAACCCCGACTTCGCACCCAGCATCGCTTCGCTGTACGCGCCGGTCACGCTCTCTCAGGACACGTCATTCCTGATGGTCGGCGAGCGCCTGAACGCCAACGGCTCAAAGCAATTCCGCGAGCTGCTGCTGGCACAGGACTGGGAGGCCATCACGCAGATGGCCCGCGCCCAGGTGCGCGAGGGCGCCCACGCTCTGGATGTGTGCGTGGATTACGTCGGGCGCGACGGCGCCCGGGACGTCGCCGAGGTCATCGACCGCCTATCCACCCAGTCGACGCTGCCCCTGGTGATCGACTCCACAGAGATCGAGGTCGTGTCCACGGCGCTGCGCCGCGTCGGAGGGCGCGCCGTCATCAATTCGGTCAACCTCGAGGACGGGCGGCGCAAAGCCGACGTGCTGTTCCCGCTCGCCCGCCAGTTCGGCGCGGCGCTGGTCGCGCTGGCCATCGATGAGCAGGGCCAGGCACGCACCGCCGACTGGAAGGTGGACGTCTGCAAGCGCATCGCCGCGATCGGGATCGACGAGTACGGGCTGGAGCCCAGCGACCTGATCTTCGACACGCTGACGTTCCCGCTGGGCTCGGGGCAGGAGGATCTGCGCGGCGACGGCATGGCCACCCTGGACGCGATCGAGCGGGTGAAGGCCGAGATCCCAGGCTGCTACACGATCTTGGGCGTGTCCAACGTCAGCTTCGGGCTGTCGCCGGCGGCGCGGCAGGTGCTCAACTCGGTGTTCCTGCACATGGCGGTGGAGCGCGGGCTGGACGCCGCGATCGTGCATCCGGCCAAGATCCTGCCGCTGCACCGCATCGACGAGGAGGCGCGCAGAGTCTGCGTCGACCTCATCGAGGACAACCGAACCGGCGATTACGACCCGCTGACAGAGCTCATGCGGCTATTCGAGGGCGCCACCGAGCCGAAGGCGTCGAAGGAGGAGCTGGCCGCTTTGTCGCTGACCGAGCGCCTGGAGCGGCGCATCATCGACGGCGACCGCGACGGGCTGGCCGACGATCTCGAGGCCGCGATGGCGCAGGGACTTGCGCCGCTGGACATCGTCAACACGCATCTGCTAGCCGGGATGAAGGTGGTCGGCGAGCTGTTCGGAGCCGGTCAGATGCAGCTGCCTTTCGTGCTGCAGTCCGCCGAGTGCATGAAGGCCGCGGTCGCCTACCTCGAGCCGCACATGGAGCGAGTCGAAGGTGAAGACGACGGCAAGGCGCGCATCGTGCTGGCCACCGTCAAGGGGGATGTGCACGACATCGGCAAGAACCTTGTGGACATCATCCTGACCAACAACGGCTACGACGTGCGCAACATCGGCATCAAGCAGCCCATCGACGCCATCGTGGAGGCCGCCCAGGAGTTCAAAGCCGACGCGATCGGTCTGTCGGGGCTGCTGGTCAAGTCCACGGTGGTGATGCGCGACGACCTCGACGAGCTGACCCGGCGCAAGCTGTCGCACTACCCTGTGCTCTTGGGCGGCGCGGCGCTGACGCGCGCGTATGTCGAGGTGGATCTGCGCGAGCGCTACCCGGGTCCGCTGTTCTACTGCCGCGACGCCTTCGCAGGGCTGCGCACCATGGACGAGCTGGCCGAGCTCAAGCGCGCAGGCAGCTGGCCGGATGACTGGGGGCGCGAGGTCGCTGAGCGCCGTGTCCGCGCCAGCTCCCAGCCGGCCGATCCGGACAGCGCCGAGACCGGGCCTGCCAGGTCGGACGTGGCGACCGACGTGGACATCCCCACCCCGCCGTTCTGGGGCACGCGCGTGGTCAAGGGCCTGCCGCTGGACGACATCGCCGCATACGTCAATCGCACGGCGCTGTTCCGCAACCAGTGGGGCTTCGACCGCGACGACGCCGAGGCGGCCGAGGCCGCGCTGCGCCAGACCCTCGCCCTCGCTCGCGAGGAGCAGCTCCTCGTCCCGGCCGTGGCGTATGGGTACTTCCCGTGCGCCAGCGACGGCGATGACGTCATCGTGTACGACGCCGAGCATCCCGAGCGAGTCGCCGCGCGCTTCAGCTTCCCCCGCCAGAGCCGCGGGCGGCGGCTGTGCATCGCCGATTTCTTCCGGGCAGCCGACAGCGGCGAGCGCGATGTGATCGCCTTCCACGCCGTCACGATGGGCTCGCGCGTCTCCGAGCGGGCTGCCGAGCTGTTCGCGGAGGACCGCTACACCGACTATCTGTACCTGCACGGACTCGGCGTGGAGATGGCCGAGGCGCTCGCCGAGTACTGGCACAAGCGCATCCGCGCTGAGCTCGGCATCGCCGCCGGCGACGCCGACACGCCCCAGGGCCTTTTCAAGCAGGGCTACCGCGGCTCGCGCTACTCGTTCGGCTACGCCGCCTGCCCCGATCTGGAGGCGCGCAAGCCGCTGTTCGACCTTCTCGATGCCGGGCGCATCGGCCTGGAGCTGTCAGAGGAGTTCCAGCTGCATCCCGAGCAGTCCACCGACGCATTGATCGTGCACCACCCCGACGCGAAGTACTTCAACGCCCGCTAGCACTGCACTGAGAGATCGGGCGACCGGCGACTTCGGCTCCTTCTCGAACCCGCTGCACCTACGCCAGAGCGACGGCCGATGATGCACTCAGGAATCCGCCCACCGCGTCAGCATCCATCGGGGGCGCGAAGAACGTGCCCTGGCCCATGTCGCAGCCCATCTGGCGAAGCCGGGTCAGCTGAGCCTCCCGCTCGACGCCTTCGGCGACCGTCTTCAGCCCTAGCGTCCGACCGAGCGTCACGACGGCCGCGATCAGGGCCTCCGACTCGGTCTCCTCGTCGAGGCGGTCCACGAACGAGCGGTCGATCTTCAGCACATCGATCGGCAGGCGACGCAGATAGCTCAGCGACGAGAAGCCCACACCGAAGTCATCCAGGGCGATCTGGACGCCGAGGTCGCGCAGCTGGTTCAGGCGGGCGATGACGCCGTCGACGTCCTGCATGGCGGCGCTCTCGGTGATCTCAAGGGTCAGCGCGCCGGGCGGCAGCCCGCTGGACGCGAGCGCCTCCTCGACCTCGGTCACGAGCGCCTGCTGCGCGAGCTGCTTGGCTGACACGTTGACGCTCATCGACAGATCCTGCGCCACGGCGAGCGCCTCGCGCCAGGCGCTCGCCTGGCGACAGGCCTCGGCGAGCACCCAGCTGCCCATAGGGACGATGAGCCCGACGTCTTCTGCGACAGGGATGAAGTGGCCCGGCAGGAGCAGCCCTCGGCTCGGATGCGTCCATCGCAGCAGGATCTCGGTGCCCAGGACCTCGCCGGTGGCCAGATCGGCAATCGGCTGATACTGGACCATGAATTCGTCTCGCTCCACGGCACGGCGCAGCTCGACCTCCAGCGCGAATCGCTCGGCCTGCCGATCGTGCAGGTCGGTGTCGAAGACTTCGTAGCGGCGGCGACCGCGGCTCTTCGCCATGTACATCGCGAAGTCGGCGTTGCGCAGGAGGCTCTCCACGCCGCCGGCGCCTTCGCTCAGCGCGACGCCGATGCTGGCCCCGACGAAGACCTCCCGGCCGCCCACCACGAACGGCGCCTTGAGGCACGCCAGGATCCGCTCCGCCGCGGCCTCGGCATCGGCGGTCGAGCGCACGTGCTCCAGCAGGAACCCGAACTCGTCGCCGCCGAGGCGGGCGGCCGTGTCACCCGGACGCAGCGACTCAGTCAGCCTGCGAGCCACCGATGCGAGGAGAAGGTCGCCCGCGTCATGGCCCAGCTGGTCATTGACACCCTTGAAGTTGTCGAGGTCGACGAACAGCACGGCAAGGCCGCCATCGTCGCGCCGGCGGCGGCGCAGCTCGCGCACGATGCGGTCCCGGAACAGCACGCGGTTGGGAAGGCCGGTCAGCGGATCGTGCAGCGCTTGCCGTCGCAGCTCCTCCTCCAGCACCTTCCGCTCAGTCACGTCGCGCTGGTTCAGAACCACGCCGCCCACGCTGGCATGCGTCAGCAGGTTGGTCAGCTGCACGTCCATCCATCTCCACGACCCGTCGGCGTGCCGCAGCCGCAGCTCCGCGCGGCGATAGCCGTCGGGCGAGCGGACCGTCTCGGCGAAGAGCCGCTGGGCGCGCTCGCGGTCGCCGGGATGCACATACTCAAAGGCGTTGGAGCCAGCTCGATCACGGCTCGAGTAGCCGAGCACCTGCTCGACGGCCGAGCTCTCGTAGGTCACCGCGCCATCGACATCGACCACTGTGACGATGTCAGTCGCCTTGTGGACCAGGGATCGAAACCGAGCCTCGCTGTCGGCAAGGGCGGCACGCTCGGCTTTCGTCACAGCCGCGGCTCTGCGCGCTCGATGAAAGCGGCGCAGCAGCAGTGCCACGATCAGCGCCTCGCCGACGAGCGCCGCGATCGACAGCATGCTCAAGCGCCCCGAGGCCTCGTGCGCGTGCATGGCGACGTGCTCGTCGGCGGCGATCACCGCTTCGCGCAACTCCACGAGCCGATCGCTGAGCTGCTGGCTCCACATCTCGTCGTCGGCGGCAGGAGGGCTGCCCGCGGACTGAGGCGCGGGATCGCGATACGCCCCTCCGCCGCTGTCGGCGGCATGGTCCATATCGGTGGGCCGCGTCACCACGGTGCGCGGGTCGAACCCGCCCGGGACCCGAACGAAGACCGTGTTCTGATAGTCCGACCACGCCTGCTCGAGGTCATCAACGGTGACATGAATCCCCAGGGTGTGAACCTGCGCCAGGATGTCCTCTCCCTCGAGGCGGAGATCCGTCAGGCGCCACGAGACGTCCTCGGTCACGGCGCCCATAACCTCTGCGTGCTCGGCGAGTGCATGCTGCGCTGAGGCGGCGCTCTCAACGTTGCCGAGAAGCAATCGGGCCTGACGATATGCATGCTCCTCGCTGTGGAGCCGCTCGAACACCGAGAACGCGACAAGACCGATGGCCAGCGGGATCGCGAGCACTCCGACGGCGACCAGCACCCCGCCGAGCCGCCCAGGTGAGTCAGCGGGCGCAGGCGTGGGCGGATCCGACAGATCCTCGCCCTCCTGCATCCGCAGCTCCCCAGTCCCTTGATCGCACATTCGTCACAGGACAAAGCCCTGCGCAGGCACGCCCTGCTCGGGGAGTATCGGAGAACTACGCTCTGTGCTTTTCCTCCTCGTGGCAAAATAGCTCGAACTAACTAATCAGAAGGGCCAGGCCAAGGGGATGATCAGCAGCGCCAGCGCGATGACCACGATGTTGATCGGCACGCCCAGGCGCGCGTAGTCGCTGAAGCGGTAGCCGCCGAGGCCGTAGACCATAAGATTGGTCTGGTAGCCGATCGGCGTGAGAAAGGACAGACTCGCGCCGAGGGCGACGGCGATCGCGAAGCCTCGCGGATTCGCACCGAGCGCGGACGCGGTTGACATCGCGATCGGGAACGCCAGGACCGCTGCGGCGTTGTTGGTCACCAGTTCGGTGAGCAGCATCGTGGCCAGCAGCACTCCGGCCAATGCCCCCAACGCGCCGAGCGGCGAGAACACCGTCAGGATCCCGTCCGCGATGACGTCGCCCAGTCCGCTGTCGGCCACCGCTGCGCCAAGACCGAAGGCGGCGGCGATCACGACGAGCACATCGATGTCCACGGCCTGGCGCGCCTGGCGGGGCGTCAGCGCGCCCACTGCGATGAGCAGCAGCGCCGCGCCCAGCGACGCCTCTAGGATCGGCAGGATGCCGGTGCTGGCCAGCACCACCAGCCCGAGCGCGATGACGCCGACGAGCACCGCCTTGGGGTTGTGCGCGCGCGGGCTGTCACTGAGCCGAGCCACCAGGAGGAAGTCGCCCGACTCGCGCCAGCGCTGGCGCCACCCCGTCTCCGCGAGGAGCAGCAGCGTGTCCCCTACGCGCAGCGGGACGTCGCCCAGCTTGGCGTCCATTCGCTGACCGGCCCGGTGGATCGCCAGCACCGCGGCCTGGTAGCGCTTGCGGAAGCCGGCCTGGCGCAGTGTCTGGCCCACCAGCGGCGACTGGGGGCCGATGACCGCCTCGTAGAAGGTGTTGCCCTCATCGCCTAGCCGGTCCAGATGATGCTCTTCGGTGGAGACCAGTCCGCGACGGCGCTGGAGGTCGACGATCTGGTCGACCTTGCCGACGAACGTCAGGACGTCATCGCCGCGCAGCACCTCGCTTGGCCCGACGGGCGCGATCACGTGACCTGACCGATCGACGCGAACGCAGAAGACGCTCTCCAGGTGGCGAAGGCCGCCCTCTTCGATCGTCTTGCCGTCCATCGGACCGCCGGCGACGACGCGCATCGCCATCGTGAACTCCCGAATGCTCTGATCGAAGCTGTCGCGCGCCGCGCGCCGGTCGGGCAGCAGGCGAATCGACAGCAGCGTGATGATCCCGCATCCGACCACGGCTATGGGCAAGCCGACGCGGGATAGCTCAAACATCCCCAGCCCTGGCATGCCCCGCTCGATCATGAGCCCGTGCACCACGAGGTTGGTGGACGTGCCGATCAGCGTGACGACGCCCCCGAGAATGGCCGCGTAGCTGACCGGCATGAGGAAGCGAGACGCCGGCAGTCCGCGCTGGTCCGCCCACTCGGCGACCTGTGGGGCCGCCATCGCCACGATCGGTGTGTTGTTCAGGAAGGCTGACGCGGCTGCCGTGGGCGCCACGATTCGCGCCACTGCGCCGCGCTGGCTCTTTCCTGCGCCCATCACCGAGGCGATCAGCGGCTCCAGAGCTCCAGTCGTCTCGACTGCGCGTGCAAGCACGAACAGCGCCCCGACCGTGATCGGCGCCGGATTGGAGAAGCCGGAAAATGCGCGCGCAGGTTCCAGGACGCCCACGACGAGCAGCACCACGGTGGCGCCGAAGACGCCGACGGCCGGCTGGACCGCGTCGCGAGCCAGCGCGGCGATGGTCGCCACGACCACCACGAGGGTGATCCAAGCGTCAAGCGTCATCCACGGACTCCTCCGGGCGAGCGAGAAGCTGGCACTCCTCGATCTCTCGGTGCGCGCGAAGGGTCCTCAGCAGATCATCCAGCTCCAGCCAGTTTCCGGTCCCGCCTCCAGCGGCGCGCCAGATCTCGCCAGCGCCATTCGGCTCGCCCGCAGCCAGCGCCTTCTCCGCGAGGCGGCGCAGGATTGACGCGTGGAACCGTTCCACGACGACCTCGGCGTTCCACGCCCAGATCGAGCGAGGATCCTCCACTGACGTCGACAGGCGATCCCACTCCAGACCCAGACCGTGGCACACCCGCTTCCAGACCCAGTAGGTCTGGGCCGACAGGCCGACGTCGAGCCCTCTCACGGCGTCACTGTCCCGCGGCGGCCTTCAACCAGCCCTGCCGCTCGACATAGCCGATCACCTTGGCGGCGGACTCCTCGGGGGACTCGTGCGCGGTGCGCAGATGAAGCTCCGGATTCACCGGCGGCTCGTACGGGTCGCTGACTCCCGTGAAGTTGGGTATCTCCTCTGCCATCGCCTGGGCGTAAAGACCCTTCACGTCTCTGCGGATGCACTCCTCCAGCGGCGCGTCGACGAAGATCTCAACGAAATTGTGCGCCATCTCGCGCGCCTCCCGCCGGGTCTCGGCGTACGGCGAGATCGCCGCGGTGATCACGCCGACGCCATGACGGCTGAGCATCCCGGCGACCCAGCCGATCCGCAAGACGTTGGTATCGCGGTCCTCACGGCTGAACGTGAGGCCCTTGGACAGGTGCGTGCGCACGACGTCGCCGTCGAGCACCTCGACCGGCGCCTGGCGGGCTCTCAGCTCGCGCTCCACCATTCCGGCGATCGTGGATTTGCCCGCCCCCGACAGCCCTGTGAACCACAGGACATAACCCTCGCCCACCGCTGATCTCCTCACCGACGATACGCCGCAGACACCTTGCCCGAGCAGCGAACCTGCGGCAAGTCGCGGGTCGGTGGAATCAGGGGATCGCAGCTGTGGCGGTCGCCGTCTCGGCCTGGGCCGTCGCCGTCTCAGGCAGCAGCGCGAACGGCTCAGGAGGGGCGGTCGCACCGCGATGGATTCTCGCTCGGCGGGTGGAAGCACCGGTGCCGCCATCGGCCACTTCCTTCGCGGTGGCGCCCTTCAGGCCGGCAGCGCTGTCGTCGATCTCGTCGCGGACGGTCGCGACCTCGGCGATGAGCGTCGCCGGGGCCATGCGCTCCGCCTCGTCGACCGCGGCGCCTGCGCGCCGCAGCAGATCAGACACGATCTGCGGATCACCCGTCTGGCGCGCTTCGGCCAGGCGCCGCTGCGCGAACCGCAGCAGCAGCGCCGCTTCGGCATCCGGATCGGTTTGAATGAGCAGCTGCGCATGCTCGGCGCCGAGCTTGACTCCGTAGAGACGCTGTCCCGGCGCCGCTTGCTGACTGGCCGCGACCGCTCCGCCCGCCATAGCCGCGAGCACGCCGCCCCACACGGCGCAGACCATGGCGACGCGGCGCATCGGCGCGATCGCCGCCTGAGTGCGTCGGGCAGCAGTCGGCGCCGCGGCGGCCCGCAGCGTCGCAAGGTGCTGTCGCGCCGTCTCGCTCGGCACCGACAGCGCATACGCGCGATGGATGGCCTCGCCCAGACGGGGATCGGGCGCGTCGCGGAGGTCGATGACATTATCCATGGCGTGCGAGCATTTCTCGGCGGACGGCCCTCGCCGCCGTCGTCATCCCTGGGACGCCCACGGACCGTCCGATGGTGCGGCCTGATCGGCGCGTGCTTCAAGAATCCGGGCGAGCGAGCGCTCGCCGCGGTGCTGCAGGCTGCGAATAGCCCCGGACGTCTTGCCGAGAACGACTGCGGTCTCCCGGGCGCTCAGCTCGCCCACGTAGCGCAGCAGGAGAACGAGCCGTTGGTCGTCGGACAGCTGCTCCATGGCGGCGCGCACCACCCGAGTCGTCTCACCCGCCAGCGCCAGCTCCTCCGGGCCTGGGGCGGTGTCGCAGTGCGCAAGCGCGCTCATCTCGCCGGTGAGATCTTCCCGATGGCGCTGGGCTTTGCGCAGATAGTCCAGCGCGTTGAAATGCGCGGCTCGAAACAGCCACACTTTGACGGCTGCGGCGCCGCCGCGGATTGAGCGCCCGTTCGCCAGCAGCTCCAGAAACGTCGACTCGAGCAGATCTTCCGCGACGCCGCGATCGCGCACGCGCGCATTGAGGTAGCCGAGGAGCCGGTCCCCCAGAACTGCGTAGACCGCGCCGACCGCTTCCGGGTCCCCCCGTCGGATCCCCTCGACGACCGCGTCGGAAAACAGCGGCTGCGCCTGCTGCGGTTTCTCTTCGGCGGCCATCACCGGTCACGCTAGCCGACCTTTCCACGCGTTTCGGGAATGGTTTGCGGTCTCCCATGCCCATCTGGCCAGGGGTGCGCCGCGACTGGCCCGCCCGTTGCGACAGTTGGCCGAGGCGCGGCCGCATTCCACAGCAATCCCTTTGACCTCACTGCGTAAAGAGCATTATTGTGAGGTCCGCTGCGAAGACTCGACGAACACATGCCCCTACGATCTAAAGGTGAACGATGGCCTCGTCTGCTGCAGAGTCAGCGATACGCAACTACCTAGTTTCCCTCAAAGACCCCTCCACGCTGCGCGATGACAAGAAAATCGCCGACCTCGAACAGCGCCTGAGCAAGGCCACTGACGAAGTTGAGCGTGTCCGGCTGCGCCAGCAGGTAATGGATGCGCAGAATCCTCCGGCGAACCGTTTCGAGGACGATTTCATCACGCACGCCAAAGCTTGGGCAGACGAGCAGGGCATCAGCCTGCGCGCTTTCGCAGAAGAGGGAGTCCCGGACGCGGTTCTGCGGCGCGCCGGCTTCCGCGCCGCCGCCGCGCGCGGGCGCCGACGCGTGCAGCGCACACGCACTCGGGTCAGCTCGGAGCAGGTTCGGGCAGCGATCCCGAAGGGGACCTTCACGCTCCGAGACGTCCAGGAGCGATCCGGCGCCTCGTACGCCGTGGTCCGAAAGGTCGTCAGCGAAGAGGTGGCCGCAGGCCGAGTGTCCGATGAGGGCACAGCCGCCGACCACACCGGGCCCGGTCGATCTCCGACCCTGTACAAGCGCTGAGTCTTCACTCGGTGGTCGGCGCTCAGCCGGCCTCGAGCCTGGCGCGCAGCCACGCGATATCAGCCGCCTGCCCTTCGGCGCCGTTGGGTGTCTCGCACACCACCGGAGCGTCGGCTGCGCGCACCATGGCAACCAGCACGTCGGGGTCGATCATCCCTCGCCCGAGGTTCTCATGGCGATCTCTGCCGCTGCCCGGGGCGTCCTTCGAGTCGTTCGCGTGAACCAGATCGATTCGGCCGACGAGCCCTTTGATCCGATCCACCGCGTCGGTCAGCTTCTCGCCGGCCGCGTGCGCGTGACACGTGTCGAGGCAGAACCCGACGGGCAGTCCCTCCAAGTGATCCCACAGCTGGCCGATGACGTCGAAGTGGCGAGTCATCGCGTTCTGGCCGCCGGCGGTGTTCTCGATGAACAACGGCACATCAGTTTGTAGACGCTCCATCGCCTTGCGCCAGTTGGCGAAACCGCTTTCGACATCTGTGTCCTTTTCCACATGGCCGCCGTGAACGATCACGGCGGCCGCTCCTATTGCGGCGGCGGCATCGCATGTGTCCTGAAGGATCTTGCGCGACGGAATCCGAATTCGATTGTTCCCGCTTGCCACATTGATCAGGTACGGCGCGTGCACATAGATCGGCAGATCACTGCCGCGCAGCTGTTCGGCATCCGCGCGCGGCTCGGGCTTGCGCCAGCTCTGGGGATTCGACAGAAACAGCTGCACGCAATCAGCTGAGCGAGCCGCAGCCTCCTCAAGCGGGGCACGGGGCGATACATGGGCGCCGATCAGCATCCCCGAAGCATAGGCCTCGAGCGGGGATCGGCAGTCGCCGAACGCCACTGTGCGCAGCGCCCGGCTCACTGGGCGACTTGACTTGACGGCGCCGACCCGTAAGGCTCGCTCCAAACCGCTAGCGCGAGTGGGCTCCGGCCGCCTCAAGTCATTGGCTGCTTCCCCTGCGTATGTCTCGGCGTGTGCAGGAGCTTGACTCCCCAGACCCTGGAGGGCCCTTGGCTCCGCTGTGCTTCAAGCGCGCCCGGTTCATCATCGTCTCGCTTCTCGCCGCAGCCCTGCTGGTCCCCGCAGCGGCGACCGCCGCATCTGCGGCGACCACCTCAATCCATGTAGAGGTTCGACTCGCTGCTCTGCTCAACGGCGAGCGCGCGAAGCACGGCCTGCCGGCCCTGCGCACCGACGTCCGTCTGGTCGCCAGCGCGCGGAGCTGGGCTAAGCAGATGGCCAAGTCGGGAAAGCTGTCGCACAGCTCGAACCTTTCCGGTGCGATGCCGGCCGGCGCCACGGCATGGGGCGAGAACATCGCCTCCACCAGCGCCTCGAACGCCGCGGATTCGATCCACGCCGGACTCATGGGCTCACCCAGCCACCGAGCGCTGATTCTGGACGGTCGCTTCAGCGACCTCGGCATCGGCGTGGCGCTGTCCGGCGGAACAATGTGGGCGGCCCAGCACTTCACCGCCGGGGCGCCGGCCCGCGTGAGCTCCGCCGTCGAGCCGACGGCCGACCTTGCCGTGGACCTGTTTGCGGGCGGCAAGGCAAGCCACGCGGTCATCGTTCGCGATGACGTGTTCCCCGACAGCCTGGCCGCCGGCCCGCTGGCGGGCGGCGGCGGCCCCATCCTGTTCACGCCGCCGGGTCCGGCCCTTCATCCGGCGGTTCGCCTTGCGTTGGAGCAGACGCTCCCGCGGGGCGCCACGATCTGGATCGTGGGCGGCACCGCCGCGGTGAGCGGCAGCGTCGAGGCCGAGCTGGCCGGGGCTGGGTGGAAGGTGCGGCGGCTGTCAGGCGCCGACCGAGTCGCCACAGCGGTCGCGGTCGCGTATCAGGTGGCCGCCCTGCGCGGCCACCCCAGCACGGTGCTGATCGCCGCGGCCGACGACTGGCCCGACGCCGCCTCCGGCGGCGCCTACGGGGCAGCGTCTGGGGCGCCGATCCTGCTGGCCCATCAGTCCGAGCTCCCCGGCGCCACCGCTCAGGCGCTCAGCAAGCTGGCGCCGAAGCGCCGCGTCGCCTTGGGAGGAAGCGCCGCGCTGTCCGACAGCGTGGTCAAGAAGGCGAATGCGCTGCGCTTGGGCGGCGCGACGCGGCAGGGCACCTCGGCCGCCGTCGCGGAGGAGCTGTGGGGCCGCACATCCGCCGGGAAGGCTCCAGCGTGGATCAGCACACCCGCGGACGGCGAAGCCTGGGCGTGGGCGCTTGGGGCTGCGCCGATGGCGGCGCGCCGCGCCGCGCCAGTGCTGATCGCCGGCGACCCGCTGTCGAAGGAGCTGAGCAGCTATCTGGCCGGGCTCGGCTACGACGGAAGCGCCAGCGCCGGTCTGACGGTCCACGGGCCGGTGCCCGCTGGCACGGCCGACAAGCTGCGAGCGCTGCTGCGCTGAGGACTCCTCACAGGGCGGTGGTCACACGCTCGTCCAGGCCGGTGTGGCCCTCGAGATACCCGCGCCGCTCGGCCTTGAGCGCTTGGACGCGGGCGTCGTATTCGTCCATGCGGCCCTGACGCTGGTACAGCCGGCGCGGCTGGAGCAGCTCGGCGTCGTCCACCCCGGGGACCTCGGCGGCGACCAGGTAGCCGAAGTCGGGGTCGGTCTGCCAGGTGATCGTGCCCTCGGCGATGCCCTTGACGATCGCTGACGAGTCGGGGATGCGCACGTTCTTGGAGCCGTCCACGTCCTCGTCGCCGCCGACGCGGCCGGTGGACAGCACGTACACGGAGAAGTCGTGCTCCATCGAGGCGATCAGCTCGGCGAGGCGGTTGCCCTGCATCCAGTCGTGCTGCAGGAAGAACGGGTTGGTCCCGGGCACGCGCAGCGACTTGCCGGCCTCCGCCGTGCCGCCCGCCGACGTGCCCTTGGTCTCGCCGAGCATGAAGTAGGCCACCGCCTGCTCCGGGCTGGCCATCTTCGCCACCGCCGGCACGATGTCGGAGTTGCGGTTGAGGATCAGCAGGAAATCTGCCTTGCCGAGCTTGCGCGGGTCGCAGTGGTCGATGGCGGCCAGCTCGAAGGTGCCGCGCCCGTTGGCGGTGTAGGAGTCGTCGAAGAAGTCGACCCGCCCGGCGCCGTCCACGGCGACGTTCTCCAGCCACGCGGACGGCTGGGCCAGCGCGTTGTAGATCGTCGGCTCCAGCTTCGGGTCAAGCCCGATCGTCTTGGCGAAGCAGCCGTCCTCGGTCGAGTGCACCTCCCCGCCCGGGGTCAGCGCCACGAAGTCGTCCTGCACCGGCAGCGAGCCGTTCTGGCTGGTGAACGTCGTGGTGGTCTTGCCGGTGCCCGACAGCCCCACGATCAGCGCCACCCTGTCGCCCTCGGCGGTGGGGATCACCTTCGCGCCGCAGTGCATCGCCAGCCCGCCCCGCCGATACACCCACTCGTTCCACATCCGCAGGCCGCCCATCTTCGACTCGCCGA
>DATKBU010000059.1:0-3181 GCA_035513815.1 Egibacteraceae bacterium | reverse complement strand
GGGCTGGGCCTACACGTTCCTGGGCCGCACCCACCTGCTCCGCGAGGAGCTGACCGAGGCGCGGGCGGCGCTGGATCTCGCCATCGAGGCCGCGCGGGCCGCCGGGTGGATGACGTTCATCGCATTCCCGCAGTCACTCCTTGGGACGGTCGAGCTGGCGGAGGGCCGGATCGCCGAGGCGAGCGACGCGTTCGAGGCCGCCTTCGCGCTCGGCTGCCAGATCGGCGATCCCTGCTGGGAGGGAATGGGGGCGCGTGGCATCGGCCTGGTCAAGATCGCGAACGGCGACGTTGCGGAGGGCATCCGATGGCTCGACGATGCCCGCACGCGCTGCGTCCGTGTCCCGGATGCGTACCTGTGGATCCACGGCTACTGCCTCGATTCACTGTGCGAGCAGGCCATCGCGCATGGCGTGAAGGGCGCGGACCGATGGGTCAGCGACCTCGAGGCGGCCGCCGCCCGGACGGGGATGAACGAGCTGCTCGTACGGGCGCAGCTGCACCGCGCTGCGCTGGGGATGGCGGGCGCGCGCGAGTCGGCGGCGGTCTTCGCCGGGCGCATCGACAACCCTGCGGTCTTGCGGCGGGTCGGGGAGAGCGCCTCGCTCGTCGCCTGAAGGCGATCGCAGGTGCAGTAGCATCCCGGCCATGGCGGCGCCGGAGCCGATTCCCCCCGAGATACTTGGGGTCTGCAGTACGAGGACCTGTCTAAGGAACATGAGCAAGGTAAGAGTGCACATCTCGACTTCGCTGGACGGCTACGTTGCCGGCCCCAACCAGAGCATGGAGAACCCTCTCGGCGAGGGCGGCGAGCGGCTTCACGACTGGGCGGTCGAGCTGAAGGCGTGGCGCGAGTTCCAGGGCATGGAGGGCGGCGAGGAGAATTCGAGTAGTGCCGTGATGGAGGCGACGACCGCGAACGTCGGCGCCGAGATCATGGGTCGCGGCAAGTTCGGCCCGCCCAGCCGCGGGCCCTGGGGCGACGATCCATGGCAGGGCTGGTGGGGTGACGACCCGCCCTTCCACAAGCCGGTCTTCGTCCTCACCCACCACGAACGGGAGCCGCTGACCCTCACCGACACGACCTTCACCTTCGTCACCGATGGAATCGAGTCCGCCCTCGAGCGAGCGAGGGCGGCCGCCGGCGACAAGGACGTCTTCATCGGTGGCGGCGCTGACGTCATCAACCAGTATCTGGCGGCCGGACTGGTCGACGAGCTGGAGCTGCACGTCGCCCCCATCCTGCTGGGCGGCGGCGCGCGCCTCTTCGCCGGCGTCGGCCCGGACCTGAAGCTCGAAGAGGTCCGCGTGGTCGAGGCACCCGGGGTGGCGCACATCAAGTACCGCGTCGTGAAGTGAGTGGACGTCATCGGGATCGACGTTGGCTGCGCGATACGGCCTGCGCTATATTCGAGTCCGAGCCGTGCGAGGAGTGATGGGCCTGTGACGCGGGTGACCGTGATCGACCCGGATCGGGACCAGCTGGACCTGTACCGGGACGTGCTCATATCCTTGGGGTACGACGTCGAGACGTACACCGATGCGCTGCCCGGTATCGACGAGCTGACGGCCTCGCGGCCCGACCTCGTCATCGTGGACGTCGAGCTCGACCCTGAGCGTGAACAGCTCACCGGTCTGCAGGTGGTGCATTCGGCGCGTTCAGGCACTCCGCTTCGGGACGTGCCCATCATCATCTGCTCCACGGCGACCGAGCGCATCGTAGCTGCGCTGCCCGAAGTGATGGACCGCGGCGACGTCCACCGGCTCGAGAAGCCGTTCGATCTTGCAACCTTCGAGCGCGTCGTGCAGGCCGCGCTCGGGCTGAGCCACGGCGCGGCGGAGGCAGCCCGCGTTGGCAACATTCTTGCCCATGAAGACCGCAGCGCCAGAGGGTGAACCAATGACCGACGAAGCTCGACAACGGCTGAACGTGCGAACGATCCGAACGACGCTGGCAGCTGCACGTCAGCACGCCCCTCCCGAGGAGTTGCGCGTGTGCGTTGCTCGGGCGCACGCGCTTCTCGAGCATGCGCGCCAAAAGGCGACGGGTGCATTGGTGATCTCGGACATCGACGCACTCGAGGCCGAGCTCCGGCCCGTCAACGGCGCAGCACATTAGCGCGGGAGCTGATCCGCGGCGTGAGAAGAGGGTGAGGCGATCACGGGACCGAAGATCCTGACCTGAGGCGTCAGCCATGCCGTACCGCCATCGATGGCGCTCGCTACCATCGACGGGTGACCCAGCGAGCCCCTGACCAGAGCCGGGACGGCGACTTCGTCCACCTCCATGTCCACAGCGAGTTCTCGCTCTTGGACGGCCTCTCGCGCATCCCGGAGATGACGCAGCGCGTCGCCGACCAGGGGATGAAGGCGCTGGCGCTGACCGACCACGGGTCCATGTACGGCGTCATCCCGTTCCACGCGGCGGCGAAGCAGGCGGGGATCAAGCCGATCATCGGCATCGAGGCCTATGTCGCCCCGCGCGGCATGACCGACAAGGACGGCAAGCAGGACGCCGACTACCACCACATGATCCTGCTGGCCAGGGACGACGTCGGCTATCGCAACCTGCTGGCCCTGACGACCGCCGCGCACCTCGACGGCTACTACTACAAGCCGCGGATCGACAAGGAGCTGCTGGCGGAGCACGCGCAGGGTCTCATCGGTACGTCGGCCTGCCTGGGTGGGGAGGTGCTCAAGCGCCTGGGCCAGGGTGACGAAGCCGCCGCCGCCAGAGCGGCCGATGAGTATCGGTCCATCCTGGGCGACGGGAACTTCTTCATCGAGGTCCAGGATCACGGGATCGGGGAGCAGCAGCGCCTCCACCCGCAGTTGGTCGAGCTGGCCAGGAGAAACAATCTGCCGCTGGTCGCGACCAACGACACGCACTACACCAGCCCCGACCAGTACGAGGCGCACGACCTGCTGGTCTGCATCCAGACCGCGTCGAACCTCGACACGCCGGGACGGATGCGCTTCGAGAACAACGAGTTCTACCTGAAGTCGGCGGCCCAGATGCGCCGCCTCTTCAACGGCGAGCTGCCCGACGCCATGGACAACACGCTGCTCATCGCCGAGCGGTGCGACGTCAACCTCGACTCCACCGGGCTGCGCCTGCCGCACTTCGAGGTCCCCGCCGGCGAGTCGGAGGCGAGCTGGCTGCGCAAGGAGTGCGAGCGCGG
>DATKBU010000058.1:0-2835 GCA_035513815.1 Egibacteraceae bacterium | reverse complement strand
CGGCCGAGTCATCGAGGTGGTGAAGCGCGCCGGGAGCAGTCGAATGGTCTCCGGGCCGCGCCGGCGAGCGCCCCGCGCGGCGCTGTCTGCGCATCGCTATTGGTGACTGACCGCGATTCGCCGCCGAGCCCTCCGGCGTGTACGTTGTAAGGGATGCCTAACCTGATGATGCCCGAGCGTGTCCTCCCGGAGGCGCGCCAGGCCAAGCCGCTGGTCGTTCAAGGCCTGAGCAAGGCCTTCGACGGCGCCTCGGTGCTGCGCAGCGCGGATCTGCAGGTCGAGGATGGGTCGATCGTGGCGCTGCTCGGATCCTCCGGCTGCGGCAAGACCACGCTGCTGCGCTGCATCGCCGGGCTTGAGCATCCAGACGCGGGCCGGATCAGGCTGGCGGATCGAGACCTCAACGGCCCAGGCGCTTTTGTGCCTGCGGAGCGCCGTCACGTCGGAATGGTGTTTCAGGACTGGGCGCTGTTCCCGCACATGACGGTCGGGCGCAACGTCGGATTCGGGCTCACGCCCGCCGAGCGGCGATCAGGCCGGGTCGAGGAGGCGCTGGCGCTGGTCGAGCTCACCGGGCTCGCGGACCGCATGCCCGCCGGGCTCTCCGGCGGCCAGCAGCAGCGCGTCGCGCTGGCGCGTGCACTGGCCACTCGCCCGGCGGTGATGTTGCTGGACGAGCCGTTCTCCAACCTCGACGCAGGGCTGCGCACGCAGATTCGCTCGGAGGTCCATCGGCTTCTCCAGCGTCTTCAGATCACGACCGTGTTCGTGACGCACGACCAGGAGGAAGCGTTCGTGGTCGGCGACGAGGTCGCGGTCATGGAGCGCGGGGCGATCGTCCAGCAGGCGGCGCCCGCAGAGCTGTACGACGCGCCCGCCACTCGCTGGGTCGCCGAATTCGTGGGCGACGCGAACATGCTCCCGGGCACCGCGTCGGGCAGACGGGCCGAGACCATCGTCGGCGTCGTTCCGCTGCGCAGTTCTCTGCAAGGATCCGTCGACGTGATGCTCCGCCCGGAATATCTGACCCTGTCTCCGGGAGGCGACTCGGTGGTGGACACCGTTGAGTACTACGGGCACGACGCGCTGTACCTGGTGACACCCCCGACTGGACCCTCACCGGTGAGGGCGCGCGTCCTGGCGGCGCCGTCGTTCCGTACCGGCGATCGCGTGACCATCTCCTACAGCGGCGGGCAGGCCGTCGGCTTTCCGAGCGCAGGCGCCTGATATCGGCTTCGGGCGGCGGGCCGAATGAAGCGAGACCCGCCGCCCCGATCAGTCTCAGCCAGCCGCTATAGGGCGCCGACGCTGCGCAGCAGTTCCAGCGTCGCTTCGAGATCTTCGAGGTCTGACAAGTCGATGTCGGGCGTCGAGATGTCTTCGATTGCGGGCAGTCTCGGGTCCGCCTCAACCCCTGGCACAAGCGGGTGCTCGTACACTTCGGCCGCGAAGTACGCCTGGCCGGAGTCGCTGAGCAGGTAGCGGATGAGTTCGAGCGCGCCTTCAGCGCTGTCGGCCGTGTCGAGCACTCCCGCGCCCGCGACATTGACCAGCGCGCCGATGTCGCCTTCGGTGAGGTAGTGGTTCTCGACCGGGAAGTCGGGGTCCTCGGCGAGGAACCGATACAGGTAGTAATGGTTGACCAGGGCGATATCGACCTCTCCCCGCCCGGCGGCCTCGACCTGCGCCGCGTTGTTCTCGAAAACCTGCACGTCGTTGGCGATCATGCCTTCCAGCCAGTCGCGCGTGGCGTCATCCCCGAGCGTGACCCGCATCGCGGTGACGAACGACTGGAGCGACCCGTTCGTCGGCGCCCATGAGACGCGCCCGCGCCACCGCTCATCGGTGAGGTCGAGCACGCTGGAGGGAAGCTCCTCCTCGCTGACGGCCTCGGTGTTGTAGGCGAGAACGCGAGCCCTTCCTGTGATGCCGACCCAGGCGCCGTCCTGCGCGCGGAAGCGCCCCTCCACGCGCTCGAGGATGTCAGCGGGCAGCTCGATGAGGCGGCCCTCGGAGGCCAGAGCGCCCAGCGCCCCTGCGTCCTGCCCGAAGTACAGGTCCGCGGGACTGTTCTCACCCTCTTCGAGGATCGTCGCCGCCATCTCCGCGGTGTCGCCGTAGCGAACCTCAACCTCGATGCCGGTGTCGGCGGTGAACTGCTCCAGGATCGGGCCGACCAGCTCCTCACTGCGCCCGGAGTACACGGTCACCGGACCGGAGGGGTCGCCGGAGTCGCTCGCGGTGTCCGTGGGCGTCGGGTCGTCGGCGGTCGGAGCGGGCTCCTCAGCCTGCTCCTCAGCGGGCGCGGCATCGTCGGGCGCTGCCGCCGGCTGCGCAGTCGCACAGGCCGAGGCCAGGACCGCCAGCACGACCCAAACGAGAATGAGAAGCCTCGGGCGCCGCACTGCCTCGAGCCGATCGTCGTTGCTGCCTTTCATTGTTCCTCCGTGGTCAGAGTTAGGTAAGGCTTACTTGATCAAAGTAGACTGAGCGCGCCCAGCAATGCAAATCGTCAGGAGCTGAATCGGCTCAGTGGCCCGAAGCCGCGCGCGAGCAGCACTGCCATCGGCAGGCCAGCCACAAGGATGAGAACCAGCGCCGGGGCCGCCGCACGGGCGAAGAACGCTTCGCTGGTGGCGTTCCACACCGCGGTGGCGAGGGTGCGCTGTCCGGTGGGGCCGAGCAGGAGCGTGGCGGGGAGCTCCTTCATCGCTGTCAGGAAGACCAGCATCCCGCCAGCGACCAGGCCGGGTCGCGCGAGGGGCACCGTCACCTGCGCGGTGACCCGCGCGCCCGAGGCGCCGAGAGTTCGCGCGGCATCCTCCAGCGAAGGGC
>DATKBU010000057.1:0-4784 GCA_035513815.1 Egibacteraceae bacterium | reverse complement strand
GGGCTCGGTTTTCGCCCCGCTGAGACCTCCCAGCCCGGCGGTCACCCGCTCATCACCCCAGGTGCTCGCGTTCGGCGAGAACCTCGTCGATTGCGCGCCGGGCGATGCCCGCCAGTGTCGGATTGGAGTGCAGGTAGTAGGGCAGGGCGACAAGACCGATGGGTCAGCGCCCAGCCTTGGCCCCGCGCCCAGGTCGCATCGTCGACAGCGAGCGCGGCGCGGAAGATGTCCCTGCTGTCGGGGCACAGCAGCGTCCAGGCGATCAGCAGATCGCAGGCGGGATCGCCGACCCCGAGGCCGCCGAAGTCGATGACCGCGCTGAGCCGGCCATCAGCGGTCAGCAGGTTGCCGATGTGCAGATCCCCGTGGATCCACATCCCGGGGCCATCGAGCGCCGGAGCGCCGAGCGCGGCCTCCCAGGCGGACGTCACGGCGACGATGTCAAGGTCGATGTCGATCATGCGGTCGATGGCCGAGATCGCAGCTCGGGTCGCCTCGTCGCGAATGGCCAGCGGCTCCCCGCGACCGACGTTGTGCGCGCCGGGCGGCGGGCCGCCTGCAGGATCGATCCGCTGCAGGGCGGCGACGAACCCGCCGAGCTCGCTCGCCGCTCGGTCCAGATCCTCGATGGGCTCGACGGTCGCGCTCTCGCCATCCAGCCAGCGATATACCGACCAATGCCACCCAAAGCGCTCGCTGGGCGTGCCCATCGCCAGCGGCGCCGGAACCGCGAGCGGCAGGAGCGGGGCCAGCCGGGGCAGCCATTGCTGCTCCTTCTCCACCTGCCCGAGCGCCCAGTCGACGCGCGGCAGGCGCACGACCATGTCCTCGCCGAGGCGATACAGCGCGTTGTCGGTCCCCGCGGACGCCACCGGCTCGATCGAAAGATCCGCCCACTGGGGGAACTGCTCGGACAGCAGCCGGCGCACGAGCCCCGCGTCGCTGTTCATTGTGTTCTCATGCACGCTGCCCGCATTCGCGCTCGCCGACCACTCGCCCACGCGGGAGCCTACCGCCGAGCGCGGTCATCCCGCAGACAGGCGTCGAAGCGGGTACCGCAGAGAGGGGAGCAAGCCGGGCGCAGCTATCGAACCGCCTGCGTGACAACATCAGCATCAGCAGCGCGGTGTCCTCGAGCAGCTTAGGAGCGGCCTCCGCCCCTGCCGCTCTTGCTGCCCTTGCTGGCCGCGGCGGCGTTGCCCTTGCCGTTGCTGTTGCCGTTGCCGTCGCCGTTGCCGTTGCCGTCGCCGTTGCCCTCCGCCTGTTCGACCTCGACAGAGTCCGGTGATTCGCCGTCGGCAGCGTCCTCGATCTCGGCGGGCTCAGGCTTGCCGTGGGGCTTGTCCTTGCCGCGCGCCTGCGAGGACTTCGCCTTCCCGTGGGCGCTGGCGGCTTCGGCGTTTTCGCTGCCGGCGTTGTCAGGGCCCTTCCCGGGGTGCCCCTCAGTCTGCCACGCAGGACCTGGCTTCAGCTCATCGCAGGCATCGCGCTCATCGTGCGACGTGGCGGCGGACATGCACTCGCCGAACTGGCGCACCTCGGCCGAGCGAATCTGGCCGAAGCTGTCCTCCGCGGTGGCGGTTTCATCCTCCAGAACCAAGGTCTCGACCTCGGTCGGAGTCGATTCGGCCTCCGTCACCGCGGTCTGGGGCTCTGGATCGCCCGCGATCTCGGACATCACGCTGGTGCCCGCGAGCGCAGCGCCCGCAACCATCAGCACGACCACCGTCGCCAGGACATTGACGACAAGCTTGCGCGCCACTGCTCGTCTCAGCATCGAAGTGCCCATCAGGTCAATGATCGAACCCGGTAATCTCACTACGAGAGTAACTGATTACACTCCGTAATGCCAGTCTATTTTCCGCCGGCGAGCATTGCCTAGACTCCGCTGTCGGCAGTCACGCGCCAAACAGAAGGGAGTCCGCCGTGGCGGAGCTCGCGGTCACCGCGATCGGATCGGACCAGCCCGGGATCATCGCCCGGGTCACGAAGGTTCTGTACGAGCACGGCGGCAACCTCGAAGACTCTTCGATGACGATTCTCGGCGGCCACTTCGCCATCATGCTGCTGGTGCAGACGGACGCCTCGCCCACCGAGCTGGAGACCGCGCTGGCGGAGGGGACCAGCGACCTAGGGCTCGTCGTCACTGTTCGGCCCGTCGGCCACGGGGCGCCGGCGGCGCCGCCCACTCATGTGCTGAGCGTCTACGGCGCTGACCGGCCCGGCATCGTGCACTCCGTCACCTCGGCGCTGGCCGACCATGGCGTCAACGTCACGGATCTCGAGACTCGCGTGCTCGAAGGGGAGCGGCCGGTGTACGCCATGATGCTGGAGATCTCGCTGCCGCCGGACCTGACCCAGGATCGCCTCGCCCAGGCTGTGTCGGCGCGTGTTGAAGAGGTCGAGGTCAGCATCCACCCGCTGGACGTCGAGACCCTGTGACCCCGCCCGTGCGACTTCGCGAGCGTCCGCGCCATGCCTGAGCGGACGGTCCTGCGCCTGCCCCATCCGGTTCTCAAGCAGATCGCGGCGCCGCTGGGCGGCCCGGATCCTGGCCTGGCGGCTGACCTCGTCGACACGATGAAGGTCTCGCCCGGCTGCGTCGGGCTGGCAGCGCCTCAGATCGGAGTCAGCGCCCGCGCGTTCTGTCTTGACGTCTCAGCACATCCGAAGGGCGAGGGCAGTCACGGCCTCATCGTGCTGTTCGATCCCGAGCTGGTCCACGCTGACGGGTCCGAGATCCGCCGTGAGGGCTGCATGAGCGTTCCGGATCTGACCGCCGATGTCCGGCGCGCCCTGCACATCGTCGTCCGGGGGACGGACGCTGACGGGCGGGAACGGGTCATCGAGGCGTCCGGTTTCGAGGCGCGCGCCCTCCAGCACGAGCTCGATCACCTCGACGGCATGCTGATCCTGGACCGGGTCGCATCGCTGAGCACGGACGTGTTCCGCCGCAAGGTGTACCAGCCGCGGCGCGGCTGATACACCTCACCTCAGAGTTCGGCGCCCGCCGGAACAGCCAATCGCTGTGCGGCGAACACGCTGCTGGCGGTCGCGGCGGCGAGCGCGGCCGCGCCCGTGCGGTCGCGCAGGACCCGCTGCACCGCCTGCGGGCTCATGGGGCGGGAGAAGTGGTAGCCCTGGCCGAACTCGCAGCCCCAGTCCCGCAGCAGCTGCAGCTGTTCGGGATTACTGATGCCCTCGGCGACCGTCTGCAGCTTCAGCGTCTGCGCCAACTTGACGATCGCGCGCGCCACCGCTGAGTCCTCCGGGCCGTTCTGCAGGTTCTCAATGAACGCGCGGTCAACCTTGAGGATGTCCACCGGAAAGCGCCGCAGATAGCTGAACGACGAGTAGCCGGTGCCGAAGTCGTCGATCGCCAGCCGGACACCGAGCGCTTTCAGGGCGCGCAGGGTCTGCAGCGTGTCATCGACGTCGTGCATCAGCACGCTCTCAGTGACTTCCAAGGTCACGCAGGCCGGCGGCAGGCCGGAGCGGTCCAGGCTGGCCTCCAGATCATGGATCAGCTCGGGATCATGCAGCTGGCGGGCTGACAGGTTGATGGCGACGAACGGCGGCTGGATCCCGTCTCGGTCGTCGTACCAGCCCTTGGCCTGGTGGCAGGCCTCGTCGATGATCCAGCGGCCCAGGGGCACGATCAGACCGCTCTCCTCAGCCAGCGGAATGAACTCCTCGGGGGTCATCAGCCCGCGCTGCGGGTGGTTCCACCGGACCAGCGCCTCCATACCCGCGATCCGCTCGCTGGCCAGCAGCGCGATCGGCTCGAAGACGAGGAAGAACTCTCGGCGATCGATGCCGCCCTGCAGGTCGATGCGCAGCTCGAGCCTCCGTCCCGATCCGTCGTGCGTCGCCGGATCGAAGACCTCATAGCGGCCCTTGCCGCCCGCCTTGGCGGCGTACATCGCCACGTCGGCGTTGCGCAGCAGCTCGTCGGGCGTGAACTGCTCGCGGCTGCCCAGCGCGACCCCCACGCTGGCGCGGACGGATACGTCGCGCCCGCCAAGTCGGAACGGGCGGCGCAGGACCTCCATCGCCCGGCGGACGATCGCCAGCGCCTCCTCGGGGTTGGCCACGTCCTCCAGCAGCAGGGCGAACTCATCGCCTCCGAGGCGGGCGGCGGTGTCGACGTTGCGCAGGCAGGACCGCAGCCGTCCCGCCACGGTGACCAGCAACTCGTCGCCCACGCTGTGGCCGAAGCTGTCGTTGACCTCCTTGAAGTCGTCCAGGTCGATGAACGCGACCGCAACCTGCGTCCGTCCGGGCTGCGACCGCGCCACTGCGCGCTCGATCCGATCGGTGAACAGCGTGCGGTTGGCCAGCTGAGTCAGCGAATCGTGGAAGGCCCGGAAGGTGATCTCCGCCTCCATCTCCTTGCGCCTGGTGACGTCGCGGATGCTCATCGCGAAGCCCTCGGGCCGGCCCTGGTCGGCGCCGTCGTCGCCGCGCGTCGCCGCGATGCGGTTGGCGGTGACCTCGACATGGCACCACGATCCGTCGCGGTGGCGGACCCGGCACTCCAGGGCGTCCGGGAGCGCCTTGCCGGCTTCGATCACATCCAGCATCTGGCTCAGCAGCCTCCCGTCCTCGGGATGCAGCATGTCGACGACCGCCCGCCCCAGGAGCGCCTCCGGATCCAGGCCGAGCATCGGCCGGATCGACGGGCTGAGGTATCGCAGCGAGCGATCAGGGCTGACGATCGCGATCAGGTCGGGAGAGCTCTGCACGACCCCGCGGAACAGCGATTCACTGCGCGCGAGGCCCTC
>DATKBU010000056.1:0-5950 GCA_035513815.1 Egibacteraceae bacterium | reverse complement strand
GTGACCCAGGCTGCGGTCACCGCGCCGTGACGCGCCCAGCCCGGCGGCGCCGGCTGGCTGGCAGGTAGCCTCCGGCGAGCGGCGAGCAGGAGGCGCGCGTGACGGACACGCTGGGACGGCTGCTGACGATGGTCGGCGCCGGGTTCGAGGGCGACGCGGATGAGGCGGCCGACGCGTTCGCTGGCGACGCGGTCTTCGTCGATCAGCCCGGCGAGCCGCCGCTCCGTGGACCGGATGAGATCCGCGAGCACTTCCTGGCGTTCGGTGGCCGCCGAGAGCGCTTCCTGGTGGGAGAGGTCGTCGACGCCGGGGACCGGGCAGCGGTGGAGTACGCGGTCGCGTTCCGCGCCGATGCGCACGCCTACGGCCAGCGGGGGGTCGCGCTTATCCGACTGCGCGACGGACTGATCGCCTCGTGGCGCGCGGTCTGGGTCGAGACCGACGAGGACCTGTCGCACTGGGGCAACGACTGACGAGGCTCGACGGTGAGCACTCGATGCGGCCGGAACCGTCGGGGCAGCCGGAGCGCTCGGAGCAGCCGCGCGACTGTGCATGACTCGACGGTTTGCGCGAGATATCGCCGGAATCGTCGAGGCAACCAGTGCGGGCGTGCAAGGCTCGACGCTTCGGGCGAGATATCGCCGGAACCGTCGAGGGAACTGGCCGCCCCGCAACTGGTCGCCGCCGCCGGCCCGCGGTGATGTGGCGCAGATGGCCGGCTGCAGACGCGCGACGGGCGCCGGCGGGGCAGTGTCGGCCGGCGCGCCTGGGCTACAGTGAGGTCCCGCACCCTTCCCTGGCAGGAAGGCGCCATGCCCGCGGCGGTTCCGGCCGACCGCGGCGATGACGGTGGGAGGTGGTGAAATGGCATCACGTCGTCCTTTGGAGTCGAAGTTGAAGGTTCGATCCCTTCCCTCCCAGCTCACCGGCGGTCGCGCGGGATGACTGACGCCGCCATCGTCCTAGCCGCAGGCAAGGGGACCCGCTTCCGCTCGGATCTCGCAAAGGTCCTGCATCCCGTGGCCGGGCGCACCCTGCTGCGCTGGGTCTTGGAGGCTGCGCGCCCGCTAGAGCTGGAGCGGATCGTCGTCGTCGTCGGCTACCAGGCTGATGCGGTCCGCGCTGAGGCCGAGGCGTCAGGCATCAATGGGCTGCGCTTCGTCGAGCAGTCCGAGCAGCGGGGGACCGGCCACGCCGCGCGCGTCGCCCTGGAGTCCGGCGAGCTCGACGACGCCGACACGGTTCTCGTGCTCCCCGGCGATGGGCCGCTGCTCACCTCGCAGGTGCTCGGCGAGCTGCTCGACGCCCATCGCGGCGGGGCCGCCACCCTGCTGACCACCGAGCTGGCCGATCCCACCGGCCTCGGCAGGATCGTGCGAGACGGCGACGGCCGTGTGCTCCGCATCGTCGAGGAGCTCGACGCCAGCGAGGAAGAGCGGGGCATCGATGAGGTCAGCACGTCAACCTATGTCTTCGAGCGTGAGGCGCTTGGCCGCGAGCTCGCGCGCCTCGGCACCGGCAACGCCCAGGGCGAGGAGTACCTGACCGACGTCGTCGCGCCGCTCGCGGCCGCAGGCGTGGCGGCCGTCGTCACCGCGCCGGAGGTGGCCGCCGGCGTCAACGACCTGGCGCAGCTCGCGCACGCAGGGTCGATCTTGCGCAGCCGCATCCTCGAGCGGCTGATGCTCGACGGGGTCACGGTCGTGGATCCGGCCGCCACCTATGTGGGGCCCGATGTCACCGTCGAGCCAGACGCCGTCCTGCTCCCGGGCACCCATCTCGAGGGCGCCTGCCGAATCGGCGCCGGCGCCCGCGTGGGGCCGGACTGCCGCCTGGTCGATACCGAGGTCGAAGCGGGCGCGAGCGTCTCCTACGCCGTGGCGGTTCAGTCCTCGATCGGTCCCGGCGCCCTGGTGGGGCCGTACGCGTCGCTGCGGCCCGGCACTCGCCTGGAGGCCGGCGCGAAGGCCGGCACGTTCGTCGAGATGAAGGCGTCGACGATCGGGGAGGGCTCCAAGGTCTCGCACCTGTCCTACATCGGGGACGCGACCATCGGACGCGATGTCAACGTCGGCGCGGCGACCGTGACCGTCAACTACGACGGATACGCCAAGCACAAGACCGTCATCGGGGACCGCGCCTCGATCGGCAGCGACAGCATGCTCGTGGCGCCGGTTAGGATCGGAGACGACGCCGTCACCGGCGCGGGGTCGGTCATCACCAAAGATGTGCCCGAAGGTGCGCTGGCCGTCGAACGGTCCGAGCAGCGGATCGTGCCCGGCTACACCGAGCGGAAGCGATCCCGGCGGGGCAAGGCCGGGGATACCGAGCACGGCGAGCACTAGGAGCCCTGTCTGCCATGGAGATCACGACCAAGAAGCGCATGCAGATCTTCTCGGGGCGCGGGTACCCCGAGCTGGCGCAGGAGGTCGTCGACCACCTCGGGATGCGGCTTGGGGACGTGGACATCCACGAGTTCGCCAACGGCGAGATCTACGTCAGGTTCAGGGAGAACGTCAGGGGAAGCGACGTCTTCCTGATTCAGTCGCACTGCCGCCCGGTCAATGACAACGTCTGGGAGCAGCTGGAGATGATCGACGCGGCCAAGCGCGCGTCAGCCAAGCGGATCATCGCGGTCGTGCCGTTCTACAGCTACGCGCGCCAAGACCGGAAGGCGCGCTCGCGTGAGCCGATCACCGCGAAGCTGCTCGCCGACATGCTGACCATCGCCGGCGCTGACCGCGTGGTCTCGGTCGATCTGCACGCCGGTCAGATCCAGGGGTTCTTCAACCGGCCGGTGGACCACCTGACTGCGCTGCCGCTGCTGGTCAGCTGGCTGCGCGGCAACTACGACGAGGAGCTGGTCATCGCCTCGCCGGACGCCGGCGGGGTCAACCTCGCGTCCAAGTTCCAGTCGCGGCTGCCCGACGCGCGGCTGGCGTTCCTCGCCAAGACGCGGACCGCCCACAACGTCGCGAAGACCCTCGCGGTCGTCGGCGATGTGGAGGGCAGGACCTGCGTGCTGGTCGACGACATGATCGACACGGCTGGCACGGTCTGCGGGGCGGCCGAGGCGCTGATGGACCATGGGGCCAAGCGCGTCGTGGTCTGCGCGACGCACCCCGTCCTGTCCGATCCCGCGTGCGAGCGCCTGGCGAAGAGCGACATCGACCGCGTCGTCGTCACCAACACCCTGCCGCTGCCGCTGTCCTGCAACGATCTGGACAAGATCGAGGTCGTGTCCATCGCGCCGATCGTGGCCAGCACCATGAAGGCTATTTTCGAGGACGAGTCGGTCAGCGAGCTGTTCGACGACCAGAATCAGTAGCTCCTGAACCAGGGGGCCGCCCGCGCCGGTCTCCGGGGTCGTCAGGCTTGATCCCCCTCCGCCCGGCGCGGACGGCCCCCTTGCTCGGTGTGGCGGTGGTTCGTCGTCGGACTGGTCGCTGCCTTTGAGGGAGCTGAGGGGGGCGGTTACACTGCTGGGGTCTGCGCCCCTTGTGGCGCTTGTTCATTTCCTGAAGAGCTGTGGGAGCGTGTTGTTATGCCGGAGCAGGTTTCTTTGGCTGCTGAGCCTCGGGGTGAGGCCGGTAAGGGCGTGGCGAAGACGCTTCGGCGCAACGGCCGGGTGCCTGCGGTGGCGTACGGATCCAAGCTGGACGCGACGCCGCTGTCGGTCGACTCGCTGGAGCTGTATCACGCCCTGCACACCGAGGCCGGGCTGAACGCCATCATCCGGCTGAGCTTGGACGGCGAGACGCACCTGGCGCTGGTCCGCCAGATCCAGCGCCACCCGGTGCGCCGGGAGATCCAGCACGTCGACTTCGTGACGGTCGACAAGGACGTGAAGGTCACCGTCGACGTCCCCATCCATCTGCACGGCGAAGCGCCCGGAACCAACGAGGGCGGTGTCGTCGACCAGGCCCTGTTCACCTTGTCGGTCGAGGTCCTGCCGCTCGAGGTGCCCTCCGAGCTGACGCTGGACATCTCAGGCATGAACGTCGGGGACGTGAAGCGCGTGAGCGACATCTCGCTGCCCGACGGCGTTACTTCGCTGGATGACGCGGACCGCGCCGTCGTCAGCGTCGCCGTGCCCCAGCTTGAGGTTCCCGAGCCCGGCGAGGAAGCCGAGCTGGCCGAAGGCGAGGAGGCCGAGGAGGCTGAGGCGGGCGCAGAAGGGGCGGCTGAGGAGGCAGGCGAGACCTCCGACGCCGCCGAGTCACCCGGGGAGTAGGCCGGCGCCGCCGTGGGCCTGCTCGCGCGGCTGCTGGGCCGCGCGCCGGCCGCTGACATGAGTAACCGCTGGCTGATCGTCGGGCTGGGCAACCCCGAGCAGGAGTACGGCGGCACCCGGCACAACGTCGGCGCAGACGCGCTGAACGTCTTGGCTGAGCGGCTGGGCGCCGCGTTCAAGCCGCACAAAGCCCAGGCGCTGGTCGCCGACACGTGGGATCGTCCCGGCGGCGCCCCATTGAGCCTGGTCCGGCCATTCGGCTACATGAACAGCTGCGGCGGGCCGGTGCAGCAGGCGCTTGCGTTCTACAAAGCTCGGCCCGAACGGCTGGTGGTGCTGCACGACGAGCTCGATCTCGAGTTGGCCACGGTGCGCCTCAAGCGCGGCGGCGGAACGGCGGGCCACAACGGCTTGAAGGACATCCAGCGCCGCATCTCCACGCCTGACTTCTTCCGCGTGAGGATCGGGATCGGCCGCCCGCCCGGGCGCATGACGCCAGCCGACTACGTGCTGAAGAAGTTCTCGGCCAAGGAGCTCCAGGAGGCGGCGATCGCCTGCGAGCGCGCCGCCGACATGGTCCTCGACCTGGTCTCCGAGGGCCTCGAGGCCGCGCAGAACCGCCACCACTGAGCGCCAGGCTGGGCTAGGCGCTGGCTCCGCGCCCGGGAAGCGCGGCTCGCTGTACTCGCCGGCTCAATCGCCGGGGTGAGGGTCGAGGTCTTCGAGTAGGCAGGCCAGGTACAGCGAGACCGCGTGGCGCGGGTCGCGCAGGCTCGCTCCAGTGAGCTTCTCGAGCCGTTGCAGGCGATAGACAAGCGTGTTGCGGTGCACCCTGAGCGCCGCCGCGGTGTCGACCAGCCGGTAGCCGCATTCGCACCACGCGACGATGGTGCGTCGCAGATCCGGCCAGTTCGTGCGAGCCGGTAAGGCGCCCAGCACGGTGTCGCGGTGCTGGCGGCGGGCGCGCGGGCTGGCGCCCAGCAGCAGCGCGCCCACCGGGTGGTCCGCGACATGGTGGACGTGCCCGCCGGAGCCGAGGAGGCGGCCGAGCCGCACGGCCATCCACGCGTCATCGTAGGACTGGCGCAGATCGGCCAAGGATCCAGCGAGCCGGCCGATGCCCACCCGCAGGGGGATGCCCTGGCGCGATTTGATCTCCTCCGCGAGCAGTCCGCTCAGATCCCGGGCGCGTCCGGACGGGCCAGCGTCGTCGCCCGGGGCGATGTCGCACAGCACGCCCAGCGCGCCAGAGCCGATGGCCGCGACCATGTCCTGTGAGCGAGTGAAGACGGCTCGAGCCGTTCGCAGCAGGTCCATCTCGGCTGACTGCTGCCGGATTCCTCGCTGGCCATGGTCCTCGGCGCCGTCGTCGACCGGCTGCGACTCCAGGGCGACCACGACGACCGCCCTGGGCAGGTCGAGGCGGAAGCCGAGCTCCTCGCCTCGGGCGATCAGCGCCTCCCGGCTGGATGACGCGGCGTCGAAGCTCGCGACATCGGCGAGCAGCTCCTGCAGCGCGCGCTCGCGCAGCAGGGCCAGGCGCACCAGCATGGTCTCACGCAGCATGATCTCGGGCTGGACCCGCACGATCTCGCCAAATGGCCTGACGATGGCGGGAGGGCCGGTGATGCCGACCGTGCCGACGACGCGGTTCGCCAGAAGCAGCGGCAGCGTGATGCCGGGCTGAACACCTTCGAGGTCGCGGGCGGCGGCCTC
>DATKBU010000055.1:0-2612 GCA_035513815.1 Egibacteraceae bacterium | reverse complement strand
GCCGGCGAGGCGTTCGACAAGGGCGCCCGCGTGCTGGGGCTCGGCTACCCCGGCGGGCCTGCCATCCAGCGGGCCGCCGAGGGCAAGCGCCCGCTGGAAGCCATGCCCCGCGCCTGGCTCGGCGATTCCTACGACTTCTCGTTCTCGGGATTGAAGACGGCGCTCATCCGCGCCTGCGAGCAGTACCGCAAGCCGGGGCCCATGCCCCGCCCGGCTTCGACCCGCCGGCGCGCGAAGCAGCCGCCGTCCACCGCCGACCCGTTCCCCATCCACGAGCCGCCCGAGTACGCGCCCAACATGCCCGTCGGTGAGCTGGCCGCCGCCTACCAGGAGGCCATCGTCGACGTGCTGGTCGAGAAAGCCGTGCGCGCCGCCCGCGACGAGCAGGCCCGCTCCGTCATGCTGACTGGCGGAGTCGCCGCCAACAGCCTGCTGCGCCGCCGCATGGAGTCTCGCCTGCAAACCATCCGCGTCCCGCTCCACGTTCCCGCGCTCGAATACTGCACCGACAACGCCGCCATGATCGCCGCCGCTGGCTACCAGGTCGTGCGCCGCGGCGCCCTCGCCGGCTGGGAGCTCGATGTCCGCGCCCAGCTCCCCTGGAGCGCACTCCCCGGCGTCCGTGTCATCGAACGTCCCCGCGCGTGAGCGGTGAGCGGGTAGCGGGTAGCGGAGAGGAGTATCTCCCTCACCACCCGGCCCCCTCTCCCAATCCTGGGAGAGGGGGAGTGTCGGTCGGCAGCGGCTTCGTAGCCACGGCCTCCCACCCCTCTCCGCTCACCGCTACCCGCTACCCGCTCGCATGACCCCCTACTCCCGCGAATACCGCGTTGCCACCCTCGCCGCACGCGAGGCAGGCGCCCTGCTGCGCGCCGCCTTCGGCAACGTGCGCGACGTGCGCTACAAGGGCCTCGTCGACCCCGTCACCGCCGCTGACCGGGCCAGCGAGGCGCTGATCGCCGAACGGCTGCTGGCCGCCTTCCCCGGCGACCGGCTGCTGGCCGAGGAAGGCAGCGCGGCGGCGCTGAACGAGGGCGCCGAGCGCGTCTGGGTCGTCGATCCGCTGGACGGCACCGTTAACTTCCTGCATTCCTATCCGGTCTTCTGCGTCTCGATCGCGCTGATCGCTGGCGCGCGGACCGTCGTCGGCGTCGTCTACGATCCGCTGCGGGACGAGCTGTTCGCGGCGCAGGCGGGCCACGGCGCGACGCTGAACGACAGCCCGCTGGCGGTGTCGGCCACCGACACGCTGCTGCGCGCCATGCTGTGCACCGGCTTCGCCTACGACCCCGCCTGGCGGCAGGAGAATCTCGCGTACTTCGCGCGCTTCATCGAGCTGACGCAGGGGGTGCGGCGCGACGGGGCCGCAGCGCTCGACGTGGCCTATGTCGCCGCCGGACGCTTCGACGGCTATTGGGAGCGCGGCGTGGCGGTCTGGGACGTGGCCGCCGCGGCGCTGATCCTGAGCGAGGCCGGCGGACGCCTCTCTCGCTACGACGGTGGGGACTTCGACCCGTTCTCCCGCGAGATCGTCGCCAGCAACGGCCTGCTGCACGCCGCGCTGCTGGACGTTATCGCGTCCGTCCCCGCCGCGCCGGGCGTCGAGGAAGTAAACTTCACCTGAATCGCCCGCCACCCGCATGGCGGCCATCCGCCCTCACGCAGCGGCGCACATCCGCAAGACCTGGAGCAGCCTGTCATGGACAACGCCTTCGATCTCTTTCACGAACGCATCATCGAGGCGATCCGCGGCGGCGACGTGGTCTGCCTGTTCTTCCCGCGCCTCGGCAAGACCCTCATTCTCGACCTGCGCTGGAACGACGACACGCCCCCCGCCGTGTTCCTTGAAGACATGGTCAGCGGACCTCGTGAGCGGCTCGCGAGCCTGGAGCGCTTACGCCCCCAGTTCGCCCTGCCCGACGAGCTGCGCCTCGCGCCCTGGTTCGGTTTCGTGCGCTCCATGCGCGAATCCGGCGTCTACGACGTGATCCTTGAGCGTTGCGCCCAGACCGGACATACTGTCCTTGCTGACGACTGCCGGGACAAGGTGAGCGAGCTCGAGCGCCTGGAGAAACGCTTCATCCGCGCGGTTGTCTCCGGGTCGATGTCCCGCGCCATCTGGCAGCGGCCGGCCTCCTGAGCGACGGAGCGAACGCCATGCCTGTCGACAAGGGGACAGACGCAGCCGACGCTGGGCCCGGCGTTGACCCCTCCTCGCATGTCGCCCACTCGCGGGAGGAGTTCATCTCCGAAACGCTCGATTGGTGCGCCGAGCTGTTCCGCTCCCAGCGTGCTCGCTTTGTTCGTCCGACCGAGTCGGGCGGCTGGATCGTCTACACGCGCCAGAACAACGTGCTGTCCACCCACGAGGCCGACTATGCCGAGGCCGCCATGGCCCGCGCCGTCGGGCTCGGCCGCCATCCGCTCGTCGTCACCCGGCCGCGTGTCACCCGCCCCGGCACGACCGACCTGCGGCCGATCTCCGTCAGCAGCTATCTGGGCATCCCGCTCATCAGCCAGGACCGGCTGGTCGGCGTGATCGAGTGCGCCGGCGAGGCTCGCCCCGACATCGAAGCCGCGTTGCAGGTTGCCCTGCCCCGCCTGGAGCTGGC
>DATKBU010000054.1:0-10921 GCA_035513815.1 Egibacteraceae bacterium | reverse complement strand
CACCGAGGTGGAGAGCGCACTGGAGCGCGAGCTGTCGACCACGATCATGCGCGGGGGCGCCAAGCCGGCCAAACGCGCCCTGGCCGCTGGCGACACCCTGGTCGAGCAGGGCGCGGAAGGCGAGGAGATGTATCTGCTCCTCGACGGCGTGCTGTCGGTCGAGGTTGACGGCGAGGCGGTCGCGGAGCTCGGGCCGGGCGCGATCATGGGGGAGCGCGCTGTCCTGGAAGGCGGGCGGCGGACCGCTACGCTGCGGGCGACGACGCCCTGCCGGGTCGCGGTGGCCAGCGCCGATCAGCTCGATCCGGAGGCGCTGAGCCAGCTGGCCGAAGGCCATCGCAGAGAGGACAGATAGCGAGTGCGGCTGTTCATCTGCGGGGCCCGGGGCTCCACGCCCGCCCCGGGCCCCGATTTTTTGCGCTACGGCGGGCACACGTCGTGCGTCGCGGTGGCGCGCGATGGCCAGCCTCCTTCGCTCGTCGTCGACGCGGGAACCGGGCTGCGGCGGGTCACCCCGCTGCTCGAGGGCCGCCCGTTTCGAGGCGCGATCATCCTCGGCCACCTGCACTGGGACCACACCCACGGGCTGCCGTTCTTCCGCGCGGGTGATGACGATGACTCGCGCGTGGACGTGTACCTGCCCGCGCAGGGCCCTGACCCGGAGGAGGCGCTGGCCCAGGGCATGTCGCCCCCCAACTTCCCTGTCAGGCCGTCGCAGCTGCGGGGTGACTGGCGCTTCTTCGGGCTGGACGAGGGCGCTCACGAGATGGCGGGATTCCAGGTGCTCGCCAGGGAGATCCCGCACAAGGGCGGGCGGACTTTCGGCTACCGGGTATCGGACGGGCGCGCGTCCTTCGCCTACCTGTCCGACCACCACCCCCTGTCGGCCGGGCCCGGCGAGGCGGGGTTCGGCGAGTACCACGAATCGGCGATGGAGCTGGCCCGCGGCGTCGACCTGCTGATCCACGACGCGCAGTACACGGCCGAGGAGTTCCCCGCTCGCCAGCATTTCGGCCACTCCGCGATCGACTACGCGATCGGGCTCGCCGCCGCATGCGACGCGCGCCGGCTTCTGCTGTTCCACCACGACCCGCCGCGCACGGACGATGAGATCGACGCGATCGTGGAGAAGCTGGGCGATGCTCCGGTTCCGGTCAGTGCTGCGGTCGAGGGTGAGGTCATCGACCTGTAGCGCCTCGTCCCCGGACCTGGTTCTCGGGCACTCCAGGTCGCCCCGCTACTTGAGCGCGATCGCCTCGCTGTGAACCGGATCGGCGATCAGCGACTTCGGCCCAGAGGCGATCGCAAAGCTGTACGAGGTGGCGGCGAGGTACTCGACGGTCCCCGGCGGAATGCTGTCGGCGGTGACGTACACAACCGGCGCGCCCTCGCGGGCGGCCGGGACGGCTGCGGCCAGCGCGTACGCCCAGCCGAGCTCGGTGTAGCCGTTGACGAGCGTCACGCCCGCGTGCGCGTCCCACAGCTGGTCGGCGATCGCTGCGGCTGTGTAGTCGCGGGCGGGGCCGGACAGGCGGGTGACCGGCCCGAGGGCGGCGGCGGAGGAGGCGACGGCGTCGTCCAGGGCCGCGGTCCCGCCGAGGAGCACGATCGACGTCGGACTGACGTCGGCGAGGAACGCCGCAGCGGCCGGATGCAGGCTGGCGGTCGGAGTCACCACCACCGGCGCGCCCGTCGCGGCGGCGTACGCGCCGCCCGCGGCCGCATCCGCCCAGTCGTCTGAGCGAGCGAGCAGGACCTGACGGTTGCCCTCGCGGCTGAGCACCTCCCGGGCGACCGCGACGGAGGTCTCGACTCGGCTGGGCCCCGAGAGACGCTCGACGCAGTAGCCGAGCGCGTCGATCGCGGCCTGCGCGGCGCCTGAGATCGCCTTCTCGCCTCCGAGCAGGTAGACCTCCGGGCCGGATCCGCAGCCCTGGGCGGACCCGAGCACGCGCTGAAGCTCCGCGCGGGTCTCTGAGCGCAGCGCCGCGCCCTCGCCGCCGGTGGTGAACAGGACGGGGCCCTCGGTTCCCGCGAGCGGGTCGCCGGCGAGCGAGTCCGCGAACACGTCGTCGCGCCCGATCACCACGTGGCGGGCATCGCCGTCGGCGAACGCGCCGCGCGACAGATCGACGGCTGCGATCACCGCATCCGTGGAGTCGCCGAGCCGCCGATCGGTCCCGAGCCCGGGAACCTTCGCCTCGAAGTTCGCGGCGACCTCTCTGAGCGCCGTCATGGAGACAGTGCAGCCGCCGGTGCCGCTGCACGCGCCGGCCCACCCGGTGAACTCCGACTCCCCGTCAGCCGCGGGAGTCAGCGTGACGCTGGTGCCGTGGGCGTAGGACTTCGAGCAGCTCGACCCGCAGTTGATCCCCGACGGCGCGCTGGTCACCGTGCCGCCGCCGTCGCCGTACCGGTCGATCGTCAGGGTCTTGTTGGTCTTGAAGGTCGCGGTCACGCTGCGCGCGGCGGTCATGGACACCGTGCACGCTCCCGTGCCCGAGCACGCGCCGCTCCACCCGGTGAAGGTGGATCCGGACGCGGGCGACGCGCTCAGGCGGACCGATGTGCCGTACGAGTAGCTCTTGGAGCACGTTGATCCGCAGCTGATCCCGGACGGCGAGCTGGTCACGGCGCCGGCGCCGCTGCGAGCCACCGTCAGCGTCCGGGCGCCCTCGAGCGTGGCGAGGGCGGCCATGACGTCGATACGCCGCTTGGTGATGCTGTTCGCCCCGTCGGTGACGGGCACGCCGCTGGACTGCAGCGCGCTGAGCACTGCGGTCACCGACGCGCTCGGCTTGGCCTGCTTCAGCAGCGCCCAGGCGCCGGCCACATGGGGCGCGGCCATCGACGTCCCGCTGTAGTAGGCGTAGCCGCCGCCCGTGACCGAGGAGCGGATGCTGTGCCCCGGGGCGAGCAGCGAGAGAAACGACGCCGAGTTCGAGTAGCTCGGCACCGTGTCAGACTTCGTCGTCGCGCCCACGCTGATGGCGGTCGAGATGCATGCGGGCGCGCTGATCTTGCTCTTGAGGGATCCGTTGCCGGAGGAGATCACCGTCGCGATACCGGCCGAGCGCACGTTGTCGATCGCCGTCTTCATCGCCGGGAAGGTGTCGTCGCACGCCGAGGAGTAGGTGCTGCCGCCCAGGCTCATGTTGACCGCGGCGAAGTCGTGGACGTCACGCAGCGCGTACACCCGCTCCAAGGCCTTGATCTGATCGCTCGACCAGCTCAGGGCGCAGGGATCCTCTCCGCTGCTCGCGCAGAAGCCGCCGGTGAAGCGCGAGAAGACCTGGATCGCCATGATCTCCGCACCTTTGGCGACCCCGGGCTTGGTGCCCTCACCCGCCGCGATCCCCGCGACATGCGTGCCGTGCGCGCATGCCGAGGCGTAGCTGCAGGCAGCGCCGGCACCCGCGCCGATCATGCTCGTCTCGCCGTTCGGGCAGCTGGCCTCCGCCGAGTAGCACGCCTCCGCGACGACCTTGCCGGACAGGAACGGATGGCTGGCCTCAACGCCGGTGTCGAGCACCGCGATCACTTGGTCGGTCCCGTCGAGACCGTCGCTCCATGCATCATCGGCGTTGATCAGCGGGATGCTGTCGGCAAGCTCGGGCGCCGCCAGCAGATCTGGCTCGACCGAGGCGATTCGCGGGGCGCTGCGGAGCGCGTCCAGTGCGGCCGGCGGGGCGTCGAGCGCGACGAACGGGAGCGTGTCGTAGGACTGAACAAGCGCATAGCCGGTGCCGTCGAGATGCGCCAGCACGGCCGTCCGGTCCTTCGCGAGCTGGCTGCGCTGGCTGGTCGTCGCCGCGGCGCTCAGCTGACCTTCAGGCTGCACGGCCGTGCTGAATCCGACGATCACCCGAACTGACCCGTGATCCGCGGCGGCGTCAGCGAGCGCGTCGAGGGCCTGGGCGGCAGCATCGGGCAGCGTCGCGCCCGGGCGGTCTGCGTTCGCGACGGCTGGCGCTGCCGCCTCGCTCGCCGCCGACGCGCTCGCGGGCGCGGCGACCAACGCGACGACGACAAGCGCATGCGCCAGCGCGATAGGCCAGCGGCCCTGGATCCCCTGCACGTGTACGACACCTCTCCCGGATGCAGCGAGAACAGCGCTGCCCTAAGAGACATCGGCACACAGGGAGTGATACAGCAGACCAGATTGGGGCGAAAACGTAGTTCAAAAGAACTAGTATTAATGTGCGCTAGCTGCGCAGCATCTCCGCGACCAGGAACGCAAGCTCCAGTGACTGGTTGTTGTTGAGCCGCGGATCGCAGGCCGTCTCGTAGCGGTAGGCCAGATCCATGTCGCCGATGTCCTGAGCGCCGCCGAGGCACTCGGTCACGTCCTCGCCGGTCAGCTCGATGTGGACGCCGCCGGGGACGGTGCCTTCCGCGTGGTGCACCCCGAAGAACGTGCGGATCTCGGCGAGCACGTCGGAGAACCGGCGCGTCTTGTAGCCGCCGTCGCTGACGAAGGTGTTGCCGTGCATGGGATCGCACGACCACACCACGTTGAGGCCCAGGTCGCGCACCCCGCGAACCAGGGCCGGGAGGCTGTCCTCGATGTGGCTCGCGCCCATTCGCGTGATCAGCGTCAGTCGCCCAGGCACGTCGTCAGGATTCAGCCGGGCCGCCAGCGCGGCGACCTCCTCGGGCGTGGAGGACGGCCCCAGCTTGACCCCGACAGGGTTGTGAACCCCAGACAGGAAGTGCACGTGCGCGCCGTCCGGATCCCGGGTGCGCTCGCCGACCCACAGCATGTGGGCGCTGCAGTCGTACCAGTCGCCGGTCAGCGAGTCCTGGCGCGTCAGCGCCTCCTCGTAGCCGAGCAGAAGCGCCTCATGGGAGGTGTAGAAGTCAACGGTGTGGAAGTTCGGGCCGCTGGCGACATCCACGCCGCACGCCTTGAGGAATCCCAGCGCACGGTCGATCTCCTCTGCCACCGCCTCGTAGCGCTGCCCTTGCGGACTGGCGGCCACGAACTCCTGATTCCACACGTGGACCTTCTCGAGATCGGCGAAGCCGCCGCGGGTGAGCGCGCGCAGCAAGTTCAGCGTCGCCGCCGACTGGTGGTACACGCGCACGAGGCGGCTGGGATCCGGTTCGCGCGCCTCGGCGGAGAAATCGATGCTGTTGACCGCATCGCCGCGGTAGGCCGGCAGCGTCACCTCGCCCATGGTCTCGCTCGGCGCCGAGCGCGGCTTCGCGAACTGCCCGGCGATCCGCCCCACCTTCACGACCGGCAGCTGCGCGCCGTAGGTGAGCACCACGGCCATCTGCAGGACGACCTTCAGCTTGTCGCGGATCCCGTCCGCGGAGAAGGCCGCGAACGTCTCCGCGCAGTCGCCGCCCTGCAGCAGGAAGGCATCGCCCGCCGCCACTGCGGCCAGCCCGTCGCGCAGCGCGCGCGCCTCCCCGGCGAAGACCAGAGGCGGGAGACTGCGCAGCTCCGTCAGCGCGGCGTCCAGCACCGCGCGGTCGGGCCACGCGGGCTGCTGGCGGGCGGCGAAGTGAGCCCACGAGGAGGGGCTCCACTCTCCAGCCTTTGCGACAGTGGACATCCGCCCATGGTTTCACTGCGCGGGCGCTCGCGCAAAGACCTGGGTCAGCCGCTGGGGATCTCCAGCTCGTCCCCCACGAAGATCTGGTCCGGATTCTCGAGGTCGTTGGCTTCGACGATGGCTTCCACGGTCGTGCCGAAGCGCTGGGCGATGACGCCCAGCGTGTCGCCCTGCTCGACGGTGTAGATCTGCGACTCCGGCGTCGGCGTCCCCTCGGGTGCGGGCGTCTCCTCGGGCGTCGCCGTCTCGATGTCCGTGACCTGCGGAGTCGCGGTGGGCGCCGGGGTGGGCGCGGCGGGTTGCGGATCCTCGCCGCAGCCGGCAAGCACAACAGCGAGCGCGGCGGTCAGCGCCAACGCGAATGCCCGGCGCCTCATAACGCCTCCTCTCCGCCCCACGGCGGCTTGACAGCACAGGCCCCGATACGATCCCTTCCCGGTGCGCCGCCATCCCACTCCCGCAACCGCCCGGGAATTGCCGTTCAAGCCAGAGGATCAGCTGTGACCCCTCATGACCCGCGCGCCGCCGCGGGCCTCACCGCCGTCGTCAGCGCCGTCGTCGTGTCGTCGTGGGGTTTCATCATCGTCAAGCTGATCGACCTGCCGGCAGCCGTCATCTCGTTCTGGAGGCTCGTGGCGGGCGCAACGGTGCTCAGCGCAGTCGCGCTCGCGCTGCGCACCCCGTGGCCGCGGCTTCGCGGGGCGGTCCTCGTCGCAGGCCTGGCGTTCGGAGTGCACCAACTGCTGTTCGTCGTCGCGACCAAAGCCACGTCGGTCGCGATCGTCACGCTGGTGGGCGCGCTCCAGCCTCTCCTGGTGTCCCTTGCCAGCCGCCGGGTTGTCGGCGAGCGGGTGCCGCTGCCGCTGGTCGGATTCTCCGCGCTGGCGCTCGCGGGCGTGGGGATCGTTGTGCACGCCAATCTGGGCGACCCCAGCCGGAGCCTGGCCGGCGATCTGCTGGCGGTGGCGAACGTGCTGATGTTCACCGCGTACTTCCTGTTCGCGAAGCGCGCGCGCCAAGAGGGCGCTGCGACGCTCACGTTCACGGCGTCGGTCTTCGCCGTCGCACTGATCGTGGTCGCTCCCGTCATGGTGCTCGGCGGGGCTGCGCTGCCCAGCGGCGGGCAGGCCGGGATGATCCTTCTGCTGGCCATGGCGCCGGGCAATGGCCATCTGCTGATCAACTGGGCCCACCGGCGGGTCTCTGCGGCGCTGTCATCGCTGGCCCTGGCCGCGATTCCGCTGCTGTCCAGCGTGTGGGGACGGCTGGTTCTCGGCGAGCCGTACGGCTGGCGCCACGCCGCCGGGATGCTCCTGACGATCGTCGCCATCGAGGGCGGGCGCCGCGTCGAGAGAGCCCGCGCCGTCGGCGAGGCCGCCGCCGTGCGAGCTCCGCGCGCCGATGGCGCGGATGAGAAAGGCCTCGGCGGGTAGGGACTTGCGATGCCCCGTGTTCTGGCACGCCCCCGCAACGACCCCGGGCAGTACGACGACCTCGCTGACCAGTGGTGGCGGCCTGACGGGGAGTTCGCCGCCCTGCACTGGCTGGCCGCGGCAAGAGCGCAGCTGATCCCGCCGGCCGCGCGCCCTGACGCTGTCCTGGTCGACCTCGGCTGCGGCGGAGGGCTGCTCGCGCCGCACGTGCAGGGCTATCGCCATGTCGGAGTGGACCTGGTCGCCTCGGCCGCGCGGGTCGCGGCGCGCAACGGTGTCGCCGCGCTGCAGGCGGACGTGACGCGTCTCCCGCTCGGCGACGAGATAGCCGACGTCGTCGTCGCAGGCGAGCTGTTCGAGCACCTCGAAGACCCCGAAGCCTGCGTCGCCGAGGCGGCCCGGATCCTGCGCCCCGCCGGGATGCTGGTCTGCGACACCATCAACGACACCTGGTGGTCGCGCCTGTCGCTGGTCGCGATCGGCGAGCGCATGCCCGGGGGGCCGCCGCGACGGATTCACAATCCGGACCTGTTCGTGGCACCTGAGCGCCTGATCGCGGCATGCGCCCGCAATGGCATCCGCCTGGACGTCAGAGGTCTTCGCTGGTCGGTGCCCGGCTACGGTGCGTTCCTGGCGGCGGGCTGGGTCGGCGCGCAGTCCCGTCTGCGAGCTGTTCGCATGCTGCCGACCCGCTCACTGTCGGCGGTCTACCAGGGGATAGGACGCAAAGCCGGTGTTCCGGCGGGCCGCGGCGATGATGGCGACAGCGGTGAAGGGTTGCGATGGCCGACCCGGTGACCATCGCCGAGCGGCTGGCGCCGCGGCTGGCCCAGCGCGCTGCGGGCTATGACCTTGAGGCCGCGTTTCCCCAGGCGGACATCGACGACATCCGCCAAGCAGGGCTGCTGGCGCTTCTGGTCCCGGAGCGCCTCGGCGGCCTCGGAGCGGAGTTCGCTGACTATGCGCGCGTGGCCATGGCGCTCGCGCAGGGCAGTGGCGCGACGGCGCTGCTGTTCAACATGCACGCTTCAGTCACTGGCGCGCTCGCAGGGGTGCCGGACGAACTGGCCCGCCAGCTCGGGGCGCCTGAGGAGTTCTTCGATTCCCGCGACCGGATCCTGCGCCGCGCTGCCGAGGGGGCGATGTACGGGGTGGCGATCACCGAGCGCAGAGTCGGCTCGCGGCTGTCGGTGCTGCAGACCAGCTATGCGCCCGAGGGAGGCGGCTACCAGATCACGGGCGAGAAAAGCGTGTGCTCCGGCGCCGGGTTCCTCGACGGCTACCTCGTGGCCGCTCGGGCTGAGGGCAGGGCTGACGCGGATGCGCAGATCTCCTACTTCCTCGTCCCCGCCGGCGCCGGCGCCGTCGCGACGGGGGAGTGGGATCCGCTGGGCATGCGCGCGACGGCCAGCCGAGGGCTGCGCCTTGATGCCCGCGTGCCAGCCGACGCGCTCATCGGCTTCGAGGGGCTCGCGCTGCTGCTGGCGTACGCGCTGCCGCAGTGGCTCGTGGCCTCCTACGCCGCGGTCTATGTCGGGCTGGCGCAAAGCGCGCTCGCGCATGCGGTCGAGCATCTCCGCGGTCGCGAGGCGGTCGCGACGCCGGGGCCCGCGGCTGAGCCCCAGCGCGGCGCGCTGACGCGCCTGGCCTCGGTCCGGGCGCGGGTGGGGCGAGCCGACGCGCAGATCGAGGCGGCCCGGGCGGCGCTGGAGGAGGCGGCGCGCCGCGTGGACCTCGACCCGGGCAAGCCGGAGACCAATCGCGCCGTGTATCGCGCCAAGCTCCTCGCCGGCGACGTCGCGATGGACATCTCTGCAAGCCTGTGCGAAGCCTGCGGACTGGGCGCCCTGTCGCGGCCCGGTCCGCTCGAGCGCATCTTCCGCGATGCGCGCTGCGGCGCGGTCATGCCACCGTCCAGCGACGTGTGCGCGGACTACCTGGGGACCGCGGCACTTGGGCTGGACCAGTTCACCGGCACGGATGTGCGCCCGTGGTGAGCGCGGCGATCGTCGGCCAGGGCTGGGCCGCGCCGGCGCCCGTCGCCCAGAGGCAGCTGTGGGATGAGTTCTTCGCCGAGCATTACGGCCACAGCCCGGTCGCGCGGCTCATCTGGGAGCGCTCCTGCGTGGCGACGCGACATGGGGTCGTCGACCCGCGCATCGAGGACGCGAGCGCCTGGGGAACCGATGCTCGCATGCGCCGCTTCGCCCAGGAGGCGCCGTCGCTGGGCAAGGACGCGCTGACCTCGGCGCTGGCCGCCGCGGAGATAGGGCCGGGCGACATCGGTCAGCTCACGGTGGTGTCGTGCACCGGGTACGCGACGCCCGGCCTGGACATCGTGCTCGCGCGCGACCTCGGCATGAGCGCCGACGTGCAGCGCCTGCACATCGGCCACATGGGCTGCTACGCGGCCCTGCCAGGGCTGGCCCAGGTCGCCGACGCGGCGGGCAGGCGAGGCAAGCCCGCAGCGCTGCTGTGCGTCGAGCTCACCAGCCTCCACATCCAGGCGCCGACGGACGACACCGAGCAGGCAGTGGCGCATGCGCTGTTCTCCGACGCCGCGGCCGCCGCCGTCGTGTCGCCGGCCGGAGCCGGGCTCGAGGTGGTCGATGTGATGGCTCGCACCGATCACTCGGCCGCCGACCTGATGAGCTGGGACATCACCGACCACGGCTTCCGGATGGGGCTGTCGTCCAGAATCCCCGGCGTGCTGGCGGCCCAGGTGACCGGCGCAGTGACGGATCTCCTGCGCGCCCATGGCTTGTCGATTCGCGATGTCGCGGCGTGGGCGATCCATCCCGGTGGGCCGCGGATCGTCGATCTGGTCGGGCAGCGCCTGGGGCTGGAAGAGTCGCTGCTGGAGGATTCGCGGGCGGTTCTACGCGACCACGGCAACTGCTCCTCGGCCACGATCCTGCGCATCGTGCAGCGGATTGCCGAGCGGCAATCGCTCGATCGCGGGAGCCCCGTCGTCGCGCTCGCGTTCGGTCCTGGGCTGACACTCTACGGGGCGCTGCTGCGCCAGGCGTAGCTGCCCGTCCCCCCGGGCGCTCCGGACATTCGGCCTACCGGTCGGTTCGTAAGTTACCCGCGTTAGACATACACTCGCCCCGATCTGCTGACCGTCGCCGAGGCCCTTCGGCCTGAGGGAACCTTTTATGAACCGCATCGTCAAGCTGCTGGGCTCCGCCGTCGTGCGCACGCCCTGGGCCGTCGTCGGCGTCGCCCTGCTGATCACCGCGGTGCTGGGGTACTTCAGCGGTCAGCAGAAGCAGGTGGACTTCACCGAGGGCTTCTCGCCGGACAACCCCCAGCTCCGCGCGCTGGAGCGCTCCGGCGAGCTGTTCGGCGAGGCGCAGTCGTTCATGCAGGTCCTGGTGTCCTCCGACGGCGGCGATGTGATCAGCGCCGACGGGGTCGCGGCGGCAGCGGCGATCGAGCAGGCGGTGCGGGCCAGCGGGGCTGCCGACCGGCTCGCGGACCGCCCGGACCAGCCCGCGGTCATCGCCGACCTCGCGCCTGTCTTTCAGGGCGCGGCGCTCTCCGGGACCGACCCGACCCAGCTCGACGACGCTGGCGTTGACGCGCTGTACCTGCAGGCCATGTCGCAGATGCCTGCGCAGCAGGCCGACCTGCTGGCGGCGATGCTGCCAGCGGACGCGGACCCCGATGCGGCGCGCTCCGACTCGGGGCTGATGCTGGTCTTCCTGGATCTGGCAGATCTGCAGGAGGACGACGACTTCGAGGGCGTGATCGAGGCCCAGCGGGTCGTCGCCGACACCGTCGCCGAGGCCGACCTTCCTCCAGGCATCAGCGCGGCGGCGTTCAGCGTCGACCTGCTGTTCGAGGACGACGGCGCGTTCGAGGCGGAGATCGCGCGGCTGTTCAGCCTTGCGGCGCTGGTGATCATGATCATCCTCGCCG
>DATKBU010000053.1:0-8066 GCA_035513815.1 Egibacteraceae bacterium | reverse complement strand
GACGTACCCCGTGCCGCTGCACGCCTCGCAGCCCTCGCCGGCGCGGAAGTCGGCGGCATCGGCGTCCGCAGGCGGGCGTGGCCGTAGGCCGCCCGCAGCCGTCGCACACAGTCCGAACCAGGCGCTGTGCCAGCACCAGCGACAGCGAGCTGGCGATCAGGTACCCGGGGATCCCGAGGTCGCGCAGTCGGACGATGGCGCTGGGCGCATCGTTGGTGTGCAGGGTCGACAGCACCAGGTGACCCGTCAGCGAGGCCTGCATGGCCAGCTCCGCCGTCTCGGGGTCGCGGATCTCGCCGACCATGACGACATCGGGATCCTGTCGCAGGACCGTCCGCAGCGCCCGAGCGAACGTGAAGCCGATGCGCTCGTTGACCTGGGTCTGGTTGACCCCGGGCAGCTCGTACTCGACGGGGTCCTCGACGGTGATGATCTTGCGCGTCTCGCTGGCCAGGTGGGCCAGCAGCGCGTATAGCGTCGACGTCTTGCCTGACCCGGTCGGGCCGGTGATCAGCACCAGGCCCTGGGGGCGCTCGATGACGCTGCGGGCGATCCCCAGCTGCTCAGGGGAGAACCCGACCTCGTCGATCCCCAGCTGCTCGACCCCCTTGCGCAGGAGGCGGATGACGATGTCCTCGCCGTGCATCGACGGCAGGCTCGACAGCCGAAGATCCAGGTTGCGCCCCTGGGCGCCGGAGAATCGCGCGCGGCCGTCCTGAGGGCGCCGCCGCTCGGCGATGTCCATCCCCGACATGAGCTTGAGCCGGGAGACCAGCGGGCCTGTGGCGCTTCGCGGCACCGTCATCGCCTGCTTGAGGACGCCGTCGATGCGGAAGCGGACCACCGAGTGCGACAGCCCTGGCTCAACGTGGATGTCGGAGGCGCGGGCGTCCAGCGCCTGGGCGATGATGCCCTCAGCGAGACGGATCACCGGGGCGTCGCTCGGCGCCAGCTCGGCTTCGGAGTTCTCCGCCGGGCGCTCGCCCATCGCCTCCGCGACCTCGCCGGCCGCCTTCTGCGCGTCGCTCGCGTAGGCCCGGGCGATCGAGGCGCCGACTGCGGCGCGGGTCGCGACCACAAGGCGCACGCGCGTGACGCGCGAGGCGAGGCGCGCGTCCTCGATCGCCATGAAGTTGGTCGGGTCGGCGCAGGCGACGACCAGCGTGCCATCGGCCTCAACCTGCCACGGCACGATGGTGTGGCGCTCCGCCAGCGCGGCGGGGATCAGCTCCAGCGCCTCCTCGGTGGGATGCAGCTGGCTGGAATCCACGTACTCCAGGCGCAACTGCGCCGCGAGCTCCTTGGCGATCTCAGGCTCGGTCGCGAATCCGAGGCGCACCACGGTCTCGCCGAGCCGCTCGCGGCGGCCATCGGCCACCGAGCGCTCGTTGAGCGCCGACCTGAGCTGGTCGCGGGTCAGCAGGCCGGCGCGCCGCAGCGCCTCGCCCAGGCTCAGCCGCTCCCCCGTAGCCCATTCGCGCCCGAGCGCCTCTGGCTCATCGACAGTGCCGTCTTGAATCGCTGACATCCCCGCTCCCGCCCTTGACGTCTATCCACCCGCTGCCCGCAATTCACTACTGTAAGTGATCTGCCGCCACTGGGCATCCACCAAATCGATGAACGAGCCGCGTCCTGCTCACTCGACGGGACTGGCCGCGGCAGTTTGGGCAGTCGGGACCGACCGGATCAGCGCCCCGTCGGCCGGAACCCGCCCAGCTCAAGGGTGCAGCACTTTGGGCCTCCGCCGGCCTTGCGCAGCTCTGACAGATCGACGGGGATCGGGTTGTATCCCCGAGCGGCGAGCGCGGCTGCGAGATTCTCGGCCTCACGGTTGATCACGACGTTTCGCCCGTCGCTGACCGCGTTCAGCCCGAGCACTTCGGCGTCAGCCACCTCGGCCAGGATGGCATCCGGGTAGCGTCGTGCGAGCTGGGTGCGGGACTCGCCGTCGAACGCCTCGGGCAGGTAGGCGATCTGGCCATCGCCCAGGACGCACAGCGCGGTGTCGAGGTGGTAGTAGCGGGGGTCGACCAGGCGCAGCGTGACCACCTGGCGCCCGGTGAGCGCGGCGACCTCGTCGTGCGAGCGCGCGTCCGTGCGAAAGCCGGTTCCGGCAAGGATCACATCGCTCTCCAGGAGCAGATCGCCCTCGCCCTCGTTGACGTAGGTCGGCTTCTTCACGGTGATTCCCGCGGCCTGCAGGTACTCGCGATACAACCGCGCCTCGTCCGCCCGCTCGCGTTTGGCGAAGCGCGCGCCGAGCGCGATGCCGTCGATGACGAATGCGGCATTGGCGGCGAAGACCATGTCGGGCAGCCCGGGGACCGGATCCACCGCGAGCACCTCGTGGCCGAGCCCGCGGTACGTGGCGACGAGCTCATCCCACTGCCGCAGCGCGGCGCTGCGATCGACGGGCTGGGAGGGGTCCATCCAGGGATTGATGGCGTACGTGACCGCGAAGTGCTCAGGACGACACATGAGATATCTGCGCCGCGTCGGGATGCGCGCGGCCGGCTGGAGGGTCTGCCGCCGCCATCGGCGGGGCGAAGGAAGCATCTGAGCGGTCACGTGAAGCTCCTGGTCGCGGTCTCGACTGGTCGCATTCTCCACTTCAGCGTACGAAGCTGCGCTACAGTCGAACAGAGCAGTCCGTTCCGCTAGGAGGGGCGATTCGTTGCGACTCGATGACCTAGATCGGCAGATCATTGCGTGGCTGTCCCGCGACGCGCGTGCCAGCTTCCGCGCGATCGGTGAAGCGGTGGGCCTGTCGGCGCCCGCGGTGAAGCGCCGCGTGGACCGCCTCAGCGACGAAGGGGTGATCGAGCGCTTCACCGCAGTGATCAACCCGGCGGCGCTTGGGTGGTCGACCGAGGCGTTCGTCGAGCTGTTCTGCACGGGCCGCACGCCCGTTACCCAGATCCGCAGCGCCGTCGCGCGCGTGCCGGAGGTGGTCGGCGCCTACACGATCACCGGCGAGCCCGACGCGCTCTTGCACGTCCGGGCGAGCGATACAGCGCACCTCGAGGCGACGCTGGAGAAGATCCGCAGCGAGCCGTTCGTGGTTCAGACGCGCTCCGTCGTGGTGCTCACCCGGCTGCTGGAGCGCCAGGTCCCGGCGGTCGACGAAGCCGTCGCTGAGTAGCGCCGGGGGCAAGATCGCGCGCGGTGTCGATTGCCGTGGCAGCCGATCGTCGCATGGGTGCATGCTGTGGCCCGCGGGAGGCGCGCGACGATCGGGGAGGACGCGATGACGTTCAGCGGATGGCCGGCCGAGACAGTGACCTGGTTCAAGGGTCTGGAGGCCGACAACTCCAAGCCCTACTTCACCGCGCATCGCCGCGTCTACGACGAGGCGGTGCGCGGACCGCTCGAGGCGCTGCTGGCCGAGATCGAGGCTGAATTCGGCGAGGGCAAGATCTTCCGGCCCTACCGCGACGTGCGGTTCTCCGCGGATAAGTCGCCGTATAAGACCGAGGCGGCCGCCGCAGTGGGACCCAAGCAGGGCGGTGTCTACTACGTCGGCGTGTCCGCCGACGGGATCGTCGCCGGGGCCGGATACCACGGGATGCAGCGCGACCAGCTGGACCGGTATCGGCAGGCGGCCGCCGGCACTTCAGGCTCGGCGCTGCAGAAGGTCGTCGAGGCGGGCGAGCGCGCAGGGCTCGAGCTGTACGGCGACGCGCTCAAGACGGCGCCGCGAGGCTACCCGGTCGATCATCCCAGGATCCGCCTGCTGCGCCTGAAGGACGTGATCTTGATGCGGCGCGAGGCGCCGGGCGCGGTCATGCACACCCCGGAGGCCCTCGACTGGGTGACTGCCGCCTGGCGGACCTCGGGTCCGCTGGTCGACTGGCTAAACCGCCACGTCGGCGCCTCCGGCATGGCCGCGCGCCGCTAGCCGAGGCCTCCCGCAGCCGATCTTGAAGATCTGCCGACACATACGTCGCCAGATGTTCAAGATGTGATGGAAAGCGGCGGGGCAGATCTCAGCCTCCGTCGCCTGGCTCCTCGGCGGCGATGGTCGCGGCAGCAGCCGCCTTGAGCGGCAGCACGACGCGGAACGTCGTCCGCCCCGGCTGGGATTCCACGGTGAGCTCGCCATGGTGGTCCAGCACGATGATCTGGTAGCTGATGTTGAGGCCCTGGCCCGTCCCGGATCCCGGCGGCTTGGTGGTGAAGAACGCGTCGAAGATGCGCTCCCGCAGGTCGGCGGGGATGCCCGGCCCGTTGTCCTCGACCTCGATGACCACCTCGTCGGCGTCGGTCCGCGCGCGGACGACGATCGTCGGGTCCGGAACGGCGGACCGCTCCAGCTCGTAGGCGGCGTTGTCGATCAGGTTCGTCCAGACCTGATTCAGCTCAGCGCCCGCGGCCATGATGAGCGGCAGGCCCTCCTCGTACTGGCGAATGACTCGGATGCCGCGCAGCTTGTGCGCCAGCAGCATGAGCGTGTCGTCGAGTCCTTGGCGAACGTCGACGTCCTGCACGGGAGCGCGGTCAAGAAAGGCGTGCGACTTGAGACGGCCCACGATCTCTGAGACCCGCCTGACGCCCTCGGCGATCTCGCGGGCCAGCTCGCGCGGCGCGGCCAGGGCCGCCAGAAGGAGAACCGTCGCTGCGACGCGATCGCTGTCCAGATGATCGCTGATCTCGTCCAGCGCGGTCGTCGACACGCCCGCGTCGACCAGATCGGACGCGATGCGCCAGCCGTCCGGTACGCCGCGGGAGTCCAGCCACGACTCGACGGCCGCCTCCTCGTCGCTGCGCGCCAGCGCGTCCAGCGAAGTCCGGCGCAGCTGCTCGGCACGCTCAGCCACCGCCCGCAGCGTCTCAGGGTCGAGTTGGGCCGCCGCCGGCATCTCGGCGGTCAGCCGCGCCAGCGCATCGTCCAGTCGCTCTGCGGCGCGGCTGGCCCCCGCGGCCGGATTGTTGAGCTCATGCGCGATCCCCGCTGTCAACGTCCCGAGCTGCGCCATGCGCTCGGTCTGGCGCAGCCGGTCACTGTTCTCGCGAAGTCGCTCCAGAAGCGTCGAGAAGACCGAATGCAGCGCCGATGGACTGGTCTCGAACAGCCGATCGAGCACCGACTTTGGGATCGTCAGCAGCTGGGCCGGGCTGCGCGCGCGGATCGTCGCGATTCGCGGCTCGGACTGCAGCAGCGCCATCTCGCCGATGACGTCGCCCGGGCCGCGCAGGGCCAGCAATGTCTGGCGGCGCCCTGTGGCCTTCAGCACCTCGATCTCGCCTGACACGATCACATAGGCGGTGTCGCCCTCCTCGCCTTCGGTGAACAGGACCTCCCCGGGCGCCAGGTCGAGATCCTCCACGCCCTCGCAGATCCTCACCAGGTCGTCGTCGGACAGCCCGGCGAACAGGCTCACCTTCCGGAGCCGGGCATCGAGCGCCATCAGGTGGACGCGAGGTACTGGTGGACCAGCGAGATGGCGATTCCGCCCTGGCCCACCGCGGAGGCCACGCGGCGGACCCCGCCGTGGCGCACGTCGCCGGCAGCGAAGATCCCCGGCACGCTGCACTCCAGCAGGTACGGGTCGCGGTCCAGCGGCCAGCCCTTGGGCCTGCTCCCGTCACCGGTGATGTCAGGTCCCGTGAGCACGAACCCCTTTTCGTTGAGTGCGACCACCCCGCGCAGGAAGTCGGTGTGCGGCACGGCGCCCACGAAGATGAACAGGCCCGTGGCCTCGAACTCGCTGGTCGAGCCCTCGCCGTGCCGCAGCTGGACCCGCTCCAGGTGATCCTCGCCATGAACCTCGGCGACCTGCGTCAGCGTCATCACCCGGATGGCCGGCTCCGCAGCGACCTGGTCGATCAGGTACCGCGACATGCTCCCGGAAAGCGACGAGCGGCGCACCACCATCACGACCTCAGACGCGAACCGGGCGAGCATCATCGCGGCTTGCCCCGCCGAGTTCGCGCCGCCGACGACCACGACGCGCTCTCCCTTGTAGCTGGCCGCCTCGGCCATCGACGCGCCGTAGAAGACGCCGGCGCCGGTCAGCCGCTCGTAGCCGGGCACGTCGAGCTTGCGGAGCCTCATGCCGGATGTCACCAGAACGGCGTGGCAGCCGATCTCCGAGCCGTCGGCCAGCACGACGGCGCGACCGCCCTCGACCACGTTGATGCTCGCGACCTCGACAGGGCTGAGGAGCTCCGCGCCCAACCGTGAGGCCTGCGCGGTCGCGCGGCGCGTGAGATCCCCGCCGCTGACTCCGCCGGGGAAGCCCAGGTAATTCTCGATCCGCGAGCTCATGCCCGCTTGGCCGCCAGCGGCGTGGCGCTCGAGCACCGCGACGCGCAGGCCCTCGGACGCCCCGTACACGGCGCCGGCCAGCCCGGCGGGGCCCGCGCCGATGATGACCAGGTCGTAGAACGGCGCGCTGGCGCGCGACTTCAGCCCGACTCGCTCCGCCAGGCTGCGCGCGTCCGGCCGCGATAGCGCGCCGCCGTCCGGGAAGAACACCACCGGCAGCACCGGCTCCGCCTCGCCGCGGGCGTCGAGCAGGGTCCTGGCCTCGGCGTCTCGGTCGATGTCCAGGAAGCGGTAGGGGATGAGGTTGCGGGCCAGGAAGTCCTTCACGTCATGGGTTGCGGGGGACCATCGCGCCCCGACGATGCGGATGCCGTCGAACGGGGCCGGCCGCGCGGCGCGCCAGTCGTCGAGCAGATCATCGAGGATCGGATACAGCCCGTCGGATGGCGGATGCCACGGCTTCAGCAGGTAGTGGTCGAGCCCCACCTCGTTGATCGAGCGGATCGCCGCGTCGGTGTCCGCGTACGCGGTCAGCAGGACCTTCTTCGCCTCCGGGAAGTGCTCGCGCGCCCGCAGCAGGAACTGTGTGCCGGTCACCTCGGGCATCCGCTCGTCGACGAGGAACAGGGCGACGTCGTCACCGCGGCGGTGCAGCTCGGCGACTGCGTTGAGACCGGACGGCCCTCCGTCTGCGAGGACGACGCGGTACTCGCGCGCGTACTTCGAGCGCAGGTCCGCCGCGACGGCGGCGAGCACCTGGGGGTCGTCGTCGATGGCGAGGATCGTCGGCTTGGCCATCAGCTCACCCCCTGACCGGCTGCCGCGACGCCGTCGAGCGCGACGTAGCGGTGCTCGACGCGCTCGTCGGACACCTCGACGATGCGAAAGCCTGACGGATCGACGCCGAGCGGATAGCCGACCGGTCCGGTGACGACGACCTCCAAGTCGCCGGCCCAGCCGCCGCCGTTGCGATGCCAGTGACCGCAGAAGAACGCCCGCGCCCCGAACGCGGTGAGCAGCTCGAGCACCTGCCGGCGGCGAGCCCGCGGGATGTTCCAGTAGCTGTCGGGCTCGTCTGGCGACTGCGTGAACAGCGGGTGGTGGCCGAAGACCAGCACGTGGCGGGACCGGTCGCGGCGGGCCTGGCGCAGCGAGGTCTCCAGGAATGCCAGCTGCTCGTCGAGCTGATCGCCGAGATTCTCCGGGCGATCCCAAATCACCGTGTTGACCACGATGAAGGCGCTGCCCCGGTGCTCGAACGCGTAATGGTCCGGCCCGAAGCGCTCGCGATACTCCGCCAGCCCTGCCGCGGTGGGCGCCGTCCCGTCGAAGGCGATGTCGTGGTTTCCCGGGACCCAGTGGATCGGGATGCCGTCCAGGCGCGAGGCGATCGCCATCACGTCGGCGTACTGGCCCTCCACGGCCGGATCATTGACCATGTCCCCGCCCATCAGCACAAGGTCGGGCCGCAGCCGGTTGGCCGCATCGACCGCTTCGCTGAACCGGCGGGCGTCCCACTCCCAGCCATCGACCCGTGAGGACGGCTCGACGAGCATGCCCCGCGCCGCATAGCGCCCGACATCCGCCGGGGTCATGCCCGAGAACGAGGCGTAGCAGCCGAGCTGGCAGTCGGCCATGAACAGGAACCGGAACACCGTCACGCTCCTCGGCGCGCGCTCGTCATGGCCCGGCGACCGGGTGGTCATGCGCGATCAGTTCAGCCGACCATGCCAGGAAGGCCGCACGCACCTGCTCGTCGGCGATCGTCGCGGCGATCTCCTCGGAGATCTGATGGCTG
>DATKBU010000052.1:0-6316 GCA_035513815.1 Egibacteraceae bacterium | reverse complement strand
CCCGTAGTCGAGCAGCTGCTGATAGGCCGCCGAGGCGTGCGGGAGGTCGGGGATCAGGCCGTAGGCCTCACCCAAGCCGTCGTGGGCGCGCACCACAAGGTCCGGATCGCCGTCGGCCGGAATCGCGTCGAGCGCGGTCGTGAACAGCTGAATCGCATCGCTGAGCGCCATGGCGCGCGTGGCCCGCTCGCCGGACGAGACCAGGTAGGGAAACGCCCGCTCGCGCTCGCCCGCCTCCAGCAGATGCCGGGCTATCTCCTGAATCGCGTGCGGCTGCGTCTCCTCCAGGTAGGCGGCCAGCCGCGCGTGCAGCTCGCGGCGCGTGCGCAGCAGCACGGTGCTGTAGGCAGTCTCCTGGATGAGGACATGGCGGAACGCGTGCACGGGCTCGGGGGGCCCGCGGCGCTCCACCAGCACGCCGCGGCGGACCAGCTCGGCGGTCGCGGCGGCCGGGTCCACGCCGTCCAGCAGCGCGGCCAGCTGATTCGGGCTGAACTCGCGCCCGATCACCGACGCCACCTGCGCGGCGAGCCGGGCGCTGTGCTCGAGCTGATCCAGGCGCGCGGTGAGCAGGCCTGCCAGCGACGCGGGGACGTCGACGTGCCCACCCAGCGGATCCGCGCTGGCGCGGGCGGATGATGCATCCTGTATGGATCTGGCGAGCTCTTCGACGAAGAGCGGATTGCCGGCCGCATGATCGAGGATCCGGCGGACCTCTGCGTCGTCGAGCTCCGCGTCCCCCAGCAGACCGTCGAGCAGTTCCCGCGCGGCAGCTTCGGGCAGCGCCTCGAGCTGCACTCCGACGTGGCGGTGCCCGAAGTCGCGGCCGGCCGTCTCCAGAAGCTGCCACGACGCGTCGTCGCGGTGCGGCCGCATCGCCAGGACCAGCGCCAGCGCGACGGTGTCGGTCGAGCGCATGAGCCGCTCGACCAAGGCGAGCGAGAGCGCGTCGCCCCAGTGGAGATCGTCGAGCACAAGCAGCACAGGCCGCCGGCTCGCCTCGGCCTCCAGGTAGGCGCTGAGCGCCTCGGTCGTGCGCTCATGCAGCACGGGTGTGGGCAGCGCGGTGACCAGCTCGGCGTGCTGCGCGGGGACCGGCGCTCCCACCGCAGCGGCAAGGAACGAGGCGGCGTCGGGATCTGACGCGCCGCTCGCGCGCTCGATCGCCGACGCGATCCGGTCCCACGCTCCGCCGGGCGCCGCCGGGTCCAGGTCCCACCAGCGGCGGAGCGCCTCGGCGAACGTCGCGTAGGGCAGCGCCGCGTCGAACGAACGGCTCCCGCCGTCGAGCCACGTCAGGTCTGCGTTGTCCTGCTCGGCGCGGCTCGCGACCACGGCGCGCGTCTCGACGGCGGCGCGCATCGCCGACAGCAGCCGCGACTTGCCGATCCCGGCCTCGCCCACCAGCGAGCAGACGCCGCCGATCCCGTCGAGCAGCCGCGATGCCACCGAGTCGAGCGCCGCGCGCTCTTGGTCACGGCCGACGAGCGGAGTGGCCTCGCGCCCACCCTCGGCAGCGGGAACTGCTCGGAGTACGCGGAACGCGCGCACCGGCTCGGCCTTGCCCTTGACCTCGACCGGGCCGATGTCGTCGACCTCGAACATCCCGTCCAGCAGATTCACGGTCTGCTCAGTGACGCGCACCGTCCCGGGCTCGGCGGTCTGCTCCATGCGGGCGGCCACATTGATGGCGTCGCCCAGCGCGGTGTACTCGACGCGCAAGTCCGAGCCGACCTCGCCGACGACGACCAGCCCGGTGTTGATCCCGACCCGCACGCTGATCGGGACACCAGTGCGCGCTTCGATGCGCGAGCGATAGTCGGCGATCGAATCCAGGATGTCCATGGCGGCTCGCACGGCGCGAACCGGGTCGTCTTCGTGCGCGATGGGCGCGCCGAAGAACGCGAGGATCGCATCCCCGAGCAGCCGTGCCACGGTGCCCTCATACCGGTAGATCGGCGCGATGAGCTGCTCGAACGCCCCGTTGACGATCTCCGCCCAGTCCTCGGGGTCGAGGCGCTCAGCTGCTGCCGTGGAGCCCTGGATGTCAGCGAACAGCATCGTCACTGTGCGCCGCTCGCCGCGCATGGCGCCGCCGGTCTGAGCCGCGCGCATCCTCCGCAGCAGCTCATCGGGCACGTAGCGCGTCAGGTCGCTTTCGTGTCCGGACGGGCCGGCAGGCGAGATCAGACGGGTTCCGCAGTTCGTGCAGAACTGACTGGCGGGATCATTGGGCACGCCGCATGACGAGCACGCGAGGCTGAGCGCGGTCCCGCACTGGGCGCAGAACCTCGCGCCGTCGATGTTCACATGACCGCAGGACGGGCACTGCATCGCAGTCCTCCAGTCAGCCGCCGTGCCTGCAGCCTACCGCGGAGCGCCGACGCGAAGAGCGGCTCGCGCCGCCCAGCCCTGCCCCTCAGGCCTGGAGCGCGTAGGCGATCGCGTCATCGCGCGTCATGGCGTAGCCCTCTGCCTTGAGCGCCTCGACCCTCTCCGCGTCGTATAGCCCCTCGGCGGGCGTGCGCCGGGGATAGCGGTCAAGCTGCGGCTCCAGCAGCCCGGCGCCAGTCTCGTCGCTCAGCCGCGCAACTGCCCCGAGCAGCCGCAGCGCGCGCTCAGGGTCACCGGTCGCCTCGGCCAGGAAGGCGAAGTCAGCGAGCACGAGGTGATAGGCGGAGGCGTCGCCGAGCTGAGTGAACATCTCCAGCGCTTCGACGAACAGGGCCCGAGCGGCGTCGTAGTCGCCGAGGGCAAATTCCGCGGTGCCCTGCATGTGCAGCGCCCACGCCAGGTCGAATGTGCCCCCGGCCGCTCTGAACACTGGAATGCAGCGGTTGCCGTGCTCGCGCATGGTCTCATAGTCGCGGCTAGTCCAGGCGTTGGACATCAGCCCCCAATGGACCCGCGCGACGCCGAGTTCGTCGCCGAGGCGCTCATATGTGTCGAGTGCCTGCTCGAAGAAGCCCATCGCCTCCGGTCCACCCCCGATCGAATGGGCGAAGGCGAGGTTGTAAAGCCCCCGGGCGACCGCGCTCTCATCAGCCTGCTCGCGGTACAGCTCAAGCGCCCGGCTGTAGCAGCGCCGGCTGGCGTCCAAGTCGCCCTGCCAGTACATCATCCCGCCGGCGGCCTCATGGGCAGCGGCCAGCTCCGCCGGATGCTCGAGGGCGTCGGACAGCGCGAGCACGCGGTCCGCCTCCCGGCGGCCCTCGTGCAGGTGACCGCGGATCTGCCAGAAGCGCCACAGGCACGCGACCAGCCGGAGCGCGGTGGCGGTGTCGCCGTCCTCGGCGGCGCGATGCAGCGCGGCCCGCAGGTTGTCATGATCGCGGCCGAGGCGGTCCAGCCACTGCGGCGCCTCGGCCTCGGTGAGCAGGGGAGACGCCTGCTCCGCAAGAGCGAGGAACGCGGCCGCGTGGCGGCGGCGGATGTCGTCGCGCTCGCCGCTGGCAGCCAGCTGTTCCGCGGCGTACTCGCGGATGGTCTCCAGCATTGCGAACCGCGTTTCGCCCGATCCCTCAAGTCGCCTCACCAGGCTGTGCTCGACCAATTCCGAAAGCGTCTCGAACAGGTCGGCGTCGAGGCCCGGTTCGCAGACTTCGCTCAGCTGCTCGAACCCGACGCCTCCTCGAAACGCTGAGCAGCGTGCGAACAGGCGCCGCGCCGGGTCCCTGAGCAGGTCGTAGCTCCAGGCGATCGCACCGCGCAGGGTGCGCTGGCGGTCGGGCAGGTCGCGGGCGCCGGCGGACAGCAGATCCAGCGCGTCACCGAGGCGCGCAGCGATGGCATGGGGCGGCAGCAGCCTGATGCGCGCGGCGGCGAGCTCGATGGCCAGCGGCAGCCCGTCGAGCCGGCGGATGATCTCCGCGACCGCAGCGGCGTTGTCCGCGGTGATGCGGAAGCTGGGCTGCACCGCTGCCGCGCGCGCGACGAACAGCGCGGCCGCGTCGCTGGCGGCGACCGCGGCCGTGTCGGTGCTGCGCAGCGGAAGCGGCAGCGGCGGGACGGGATACTCCTGCTCCCCGGAGAGACGCAGCGCCACGCGCGAAGTCACCAGCACCGTCACGTCTCGGGCCGCGCTGAGCAGCTTGCTGATGTCGATCGCCGCGTCGGCGACCTGCTCGAAGTTGTCCAGCACCAGCAGAGCCCGGCGCGATTGGAGGTGGTCGATCACCATGTCCAGCGGCGTGCGGTCTCCCGCCGGGGTCAAGCCGAGGACGCCGGCGACTGCCGACATCACCAGCACCGGATCGCTGACCCCGGCCAGCGGCACGAAGAACACGCCGTCGGGATAGGCCTCCGCGGCCTCTGCGGCGACCTGCAGCGAGAGCCGCGTCTTGCCCGTCCCGCCGGGCCCGGTGAGCGTGAGCGCTCGAGTGCGGGCGAGCAGGTCGACGGCCTCGGCGATCTCGCGCTGGCGCCCGACGAAGCTGGTGACCTGCACCGGCAGGTTGTTCGGCGTCGCATCGAGGCTGCGCAGCGCCGGGAAGTCCGACGCCAGACCCGGAGCAGTCGCCTGGAAGATGCGCTCTGCCTCGGCGAGGTCCTTGAGGCGGTGGCGTCCGAGGTCGCGGAGCGAGATGTCCTCGTCGACGCCGGACAGCAGGTCCTTGGTGACCGAGGAGACGAGCACCTGGCCGCCCCAGGCGACGCCCATGATCCGCGCTGCGCGGTGGATGTCCAGGCCGACCAGCTCGTCGGAGATCACGACCGCCTCGCCGGTGTGCAGTCCCATGCGGACGCGCAGCTCGACGTCGGAAGGCCAGGGATGGGACGCCAGCTGTCGCTGGGCCTCGATCGCCGCCGTCAGCGCCTGCGCCGGCGATGTGAAGGTCGCGAAGAAGGAGTCGCCCTCGGTTCGCTGCACCGAGCCGCCGTGCCCCTGGATAGCCTCGTTGAGGATCCGGTGGTGGGCGGCGAGCACTTCTTGGTAGCCCGCGCCGAGCCGCTCCAGCAGTCGGGTGGAGCCTTCGATGTCGGTGAACAGGAACGTGAGGATATGGGGTCCGGTGGACCCGGATGCGCCGTTGTGCCTCGCCCCCACGATGCTCTCCAGATCAGTTGAAGCGCGCGGCGGCGGCGAGCCCGGCCGCGCTCACTGGCGATCCTCGGAGACTAGCGCGGTGCGCCCATCCTGACTGGATGGCCTCGGCGGCGAGCATCACAGCGGCGCCTCCACAGGTTCGAGATGCTGGTAGTCGCCGGTGCGCAGATGGCACGCGGCGAGGTGGTCGGGCTCGCCTGCGGGCGGGCGCATCGTCGGCTCGTGGACATCGCATACCCCCGCGTGCGCGATCGGGCAGCGGGTGTGGAAGCGGCAGGCGGGCGGCGGGTTGAGCGGGCTGGGGATCTCGCCGGAGAGGACCTGGCGCTGTCGCGGGCGAGTAGGGTCCGGCACCGGGATCGCGGACAGCAGCGCTCGGGTGTACGGGTGCTGCGGGTTGGCGAACAGCTGGTCGCGCGTCCCGATCTCCACCACCTTGCCGAGGTACATCACCGCCACGCGGTCGCACAGGTGCTCGACCACCGACAGATCGTGGGCGATGAACAGCACCGTCAGATTGAGTCGGGTCTGCAGCTCGCGCAGCAGGTTGAGGATCTGCGACTGGATGGAGACGTCGAGCGCGGAGACCGGCTCGTCGCAGACGAGGAAGCGGGGCTCGACGGCCAGCGCGCGCGCAATCCCGATCCGCTGGCGCTGGCCGCCGCTGAACTGGTGGGGGTAGCGCCGGGCGTGATACCGCTCCAGGCCGACGAGATCCAGCGCCCGGCCGACCCGCTCGTCGTGCTCGCCGCGCGGCACGCCCTGCACGCGCAGGCCCTCCGCGATGCTGTTGCCGACCGTGGCGCGCGGGTCCAGCGAGGAGAACGGGTCCTGGAAGATGATCTGCATGTGCCGGCGCATGCGGCGCAGCTCGCGCGGGCCCATTCCCGCGAGGTCGATGCCGTCGAAGCGGATCTCGCCTGAGTCGGGTTCGATGAGGCGCAGCAGCAGACGGCCGAGCGTCGACTTCCCGCAGCCGGACTCGCCGACCAGCCCGAGAGTCTCGCCCTCCTCGATGTCCAGTGTCACGCCGTCGACCGCCTGGACCTGGCCGACCACGCGCTGGAACGCCCCGCTGCGCACCGGGAACGCCTTGACGAGTTCGCGCGCCTGGACGAGGGCGCTCACCCGGGCTCCTGCATGGTCGGCTCCGGTTCGCGCTCGCCGAGGGCGGCCTCCCGCTCGGCGCGCTCGGGATTGTGCAGCCAGCAGCGCACCTTGTGATCTGCCTCGACCTGGATCAGGACGGGCTCCTCGACGCTGCAGATG
>DATKBU010000051.1:0-8832 GCA_035513815.1 Egibacteraceae bacterium | reverse complement strand
CCAGGGCGCCCTCGGTGCGCTCGAGATGGATCTTGCGCAGCCGACGGCCCGCGCGCAGCGCCTCGGCGACGGACCGCCGCCCGGGAATGACATGCGGCATCGGCTAGGCGGACGCGTCTGACGCGGGCGCGGGCGCGGGCGCGCCGGCGCCGCGTGCGGGCGCGGTCGGCCGCTGCAGATGCCACCGCGGCCCCGCCGGCGAGTCTTCGACCATGATGCCCAGGGCGTTCAACCCCTCACGGATCGCGTCGGACTGCGCGAAATCCCGACGCGCGCGGGCCTGTTCGCGGACGTTGAGCAGCATCGGCACAAGTGCGGCGACCAGCTCCCCGCCCGCGGCGTCCGAGGCCTCGAAACGGTAACCGAGCACACCTGCGAGCTCGAGGAACACCGCACGCGCCGCGCCCGCCTGCTCGCGCTGTCCAGCCTCAAGCGCCCGGTTGCCCTCGCTGACCAGGTCGAACAGCACCGCCTGCGCCGCGGGCGTGGACAGGTCGTCCTCCATCGCCTCGCGAAAGCGTGCGCGCCACTCATCGCCGCCGGCGCCGTCTCCAGGCGCCAGGCCGCGGGTCGCGCGCTCAAAGGCGAGCCAGCGATCCACCGCAGCCGCGGACTCTTCCAGACGCGCTTCGCTGAACTCAGTGGGCGAACGGTAGTCCACCGCCAGATAGAACATTCGCAGGGCGTTGGGCCCGTAGCGACCCAAGGCCTCCTCCAGCGAGATGATGTTGCCGACCGACTTCGACATCTTGCGCTCGCCGATGGTCAGCAGGCCGTTGTGGATCCAGTAGCGGGCGAATTGCGCGCCCGTGGCCGCCTCGGCCTGGGCCACCTCGTTCTCGTGGTGGGGGAAGACCAGATCGGTGCCGCCCGCGTGGATGTCAAAGCGCTCCCCCAGGTACTTCAGCGCCATCGCTGAGCATTCGATGTGCCAGCCGGGACGCCCAGGCCCCCACGGCGAGGGCCAGGTGAGCTCCTCGTCGGCCCCCGCGCCCTTCCACAGCGCGAAGTCCAGCGGGTCGCGCTTGCGCGGGTCGGGCTCGATGCGCGCGCCAGAGACCAGCTCATCGATGCGCCGCCCGGACAGCTTGCCGTACTCAGGGAAGGCCCGCACCGCGAAGAACACGTCGCCGCCGGATTCATAGGCGGCGCCCGCTGCGATGAGTCGCTCGATCAGCTGGATCATCTCGATGACATGGCCGGTCGCGCGCGGCACGATATGGGCCGGCAGCACTCCGAGGCGAGCGATCTGGGCGTCCCACACGCATGCGTAGTGCTCGGCCAGCGCCGCGGCGGGACGTCCCTCGGCCTGCGCCCGCTCGATGATCGTGTCGTTCACGTCGGTGATGTTGCGGACGTGGAACACCTCATAGCCGCTCCACTCCAGGTAGCGGCGCAGCACGTCAGGCACGATCGCGGCGCGCGCATGGCCGAAGTGGGGCGGGCCCTGCACCGTCGGGCCGCACACGTACATGCCGACACGCCCCTCGTCGCGAGGGACGAACTCCTCGACCTTGCCGGTCAGCGTGTTCTGCAGGCGCATCGGCGAACAGCCTAGAGCAGCGTCGCAGAAATTAGGGCTGGCACCGAGGCGGCGACTGCGCCCCCGTCGCAAGGCGGGCGAGGAGCGCGTAGCAGCGCTACGCGCGACGAGGCCAACGCAGCGAGGCGGGATGCAGGCGCAGCCGAATGCCGCACTATTTCTGTGACGCTGCGCTGGTCACGGCCGTCAGCCGTCGCCGCCCTCGCGGTGCACCAGCACCGTGGCGAAGCACGCAATGCCCTCTCCGCGCCCGATGAAACCGAGGCCGTCGGTGGTGGACGCCTTCACACTGACGGCATCCGGCGAGACGCCGAGGATCCCGGCGACCGAGGCGACAAGCTCCGCGCGCCGAGGGCTGATCTTCGGACGCTGGGCGACGACGGTCAGATCGACATTGCCGACGGTCCACCCCGCTTCGAGCACGTCGGCCAGCGCGCCGTCGACGAAAACCCGGGAGTCGACGTCCGCGAACGCCGGGTCGGCGACCCCGAAGCGCTCCCCGATATCGCCCCGCGCCACCGCGCCCAGGAGCGCGTCTGCCAGCGCATGCAGCACGACATCCGAGTCGCTGTGGCCCGCCAGGCCCGGTTCGCCGGGGAACAGCACTCCCCCCAGCACCAGCGGCCGGTCAGACGACGCGGCGAACGGGTGCACATCAATCCCCTGTCCGATTCGCGGCCCCGCGATCATCCCCGCTCACCTGCCTTACGCTCCGCGATCAGCAGCGCTTCGGCGAGCGCGAGATCTTCTGGATAGGTGACCTTGAAGTTGCGGCGCTCCCCTGGGACCAGTCGCACCTTGCATCCGAGCCGCTGGACGAGCTCCAGATCGTCGGTGACATCAGGAAAGTCCTGTGCTTCATGCGCCCGCTGCAGGGTCATTTGTGCGAACACCTGCGGCGTTTGGACCGCCCAGATGCCCGCGCGGTCCACCGTGCGCGTGACGGCGCCCTCGCCGCCATGGACCAGCTTGAGTGTGTCCACCACCGGCAGCCCGGGCGCGACCGCCTCCCATCCGTCTGCCAGAGCGGCGACGGCCCGCTCGATCAGGCCGGGGGTCACCAGCGGCCGGGCGGCGTCGTGGACCGCGACGATCCTCGCCTGGGGCGGGCACGCATCCAGACCCCGGAAGACTGACTGGCTCCGGGTCTCTCCGCCCGGGCACACCGTGATCCGATGCGAGTCCAGACCCGCACGGACGATCGCCTCATCGGCCGCGGCGAGCTGATCGCGCCCGACGACCACCACGATGTCGTCGATGGCATCGCAGGCAGCGACCGCGCGCACGCAGTGGACCAGCAGCGGCTCGCCCGCCAGCGGCGCGAACGCCTTCGGACCGCTCGCGCCCAGCCGGTCGCCGGCGCCGGCGGCGGCGATGATGCAGGTGGCGGGACTCAATCGGCGCGGCGGGCGCGCGACTCGAGAGGGGTCACCGCATGCTCACGCGCGGCAAGATAGGTCGCGAACACCAGCCTGCCATGGGAGTTCGACAGGATGCTGGTGACCTCCGCCGAGATCTCGGCCCCCTGGTGATCTCGACCCCCCTCAACCACGACCATCGTGCCGTCGGACAGATAGCCGACGCCCTGGCCGGGCTCCTTTCCGGGTTTCATGACCCGGACTGACAGCGTGTCACCGGGCAGCACGGGCGGCCGAAGCTGGTCGGCCAGCGTATACAGGTTGAGCACTTTCAGCCCTTGGATCTCGGCGACGCGTCCGAGATTGCCGTCGACGGTGACCAGAGCGCTCTTGCGATCCCGTGCCAGCGCCACCAGCTTCGCGTCCACCGCTTCGATCTCGGGGTAGTCGCGGTCGCTGACCTCCAGCGCCACGCCGGAGGAGCGCTGCAGCGCCGCGAGGACGTCCAGGCCCCGCTTGCCTCGCGAGCGCCGGTCCTCCTCGCCGGAGTCGGCCAGCCCTTGCAGCTCGGCGAGCACGAAGGTGGGCAGGACCAGCGTCCCGTCGAGGAATCCGGCCCGGCACACATCAAGGATGCGCCCGTCGATGAGCGCCGAGGTATCGAGGATCTTCGCGCGGCTCCCCTGGCTGGGCGACGTGACCGCTAGCCTTCCGCTGGCCCCGAGGAACCGCAGCAGATCGCCTCCCCGCGCGCGGCCGACCCGCAGCCCAGTGGCGGTGGTCACGAGCACCACCAGCGCGGCGAGAGGGATCGTGAACACCTTCCCGTCAAAGAACAGGATCGGCCACACCAGGGCGCTGGACACGAGCAGGCCGATGAAGCCGCCAAGAACGCCGGACAGCAGCTCGACCGCAGACACGCCCCTCAGGCTGCGTTCAGCAGCGTCGATGCGGCCCATGGTGAAGCGCCCGAAGATTCCGCCGAGGACATAGCCGACGCTGGCGCCGAGCAGAGTCAGCAATAGCAGGGCCGTGTCCGAGCGCAGCAGCTCCTGGCTCTCGGGCAGCGACCGGGCGACGTCCAGCGCAGCCGCAGTCGCAAGAACCACGACAAGCAGACGGATCACCTCGACCAGCAGTCCGCCGCTGCCAGATGCGAGGCGCTGCAGACGCCGTGGCGGCGGCTGAGCCGGGACCTGCCTTGCCATTCGGGTCACCTCCGGGGCCATCACGGGCGGGAGGGCCCCGGAACCGGCTGGGACCCGCTATTCGGCCAGAATGCTCTCGATGATCTCCTCGGTCTCCGCATCGCTTTTCTTGATCGCGGCAGAGAGTTCGGAGACGAGGATCTGCATGGATTTGGTGAGCATTCGCTTCTCGCCTGCGGACAGCCCCTTCTCCTGCTCGCGCAGCGCAAGGTTCCGCACCACCTCTGCGACGAGGTAGATGTCGCCCGACTTGAGCTTCTCGTAGTTGGCTTTGAACCGGCGAGACCAGTTGGTCGGCATCGAGCCGTCGCGGCGGCGCAGAACGTCGAAGACCTCCTCGACCTCCTTCTTGCCCACCACATCGCGCAGCCCGACCTCGTCGGTCGCGTCGGCCGGAACCATCAGCGTCAGATCGCCGTACGTGAGGCGCAGGACGAGGTAGTCGCGCTCCTCTCCCTGCAGGGTGCGCTTCTCGCGCTTCTCGATGACCGCCGCACCATGGTGCGGGTAGACGACCGTATCTCCGACGCGATACCCCATGCGTGCCCCTCCAAGTGCGCGCGAAGCTCTCCGGCGTGGCCTTCAGGCAGCGGCGCTCATCGGCTCGTTGATTTCGACCATATCACGAAAGCCGCCACTGCACCAGACGAAAGCGCTGGTCAGCGCGCTGTCTTGCCGTGCAGACACGATCAGGCGTACCGCTCGAGAATCGATGATTCCGCCAGACGGGTCAAGCCGTCCTTGATCGCGCGAGCCCGCGCCTCCCCCACGCCCTCCACATCGTCGAGCTCGGCGAGGCTGGCCTCCATCAAGCGCTGAAGCGAGCCGAACCGGGCGACCAGCTTGTCGATCACCGACGGAGGCAGACGCGGGATGCGCGACAGCAGCCGGTAGCCCCGAGGCGCTACCGGCTCATCCAGATCGAGCCGCTCGCGGTGGTACCCCAGCGCCGTGCCCAGGCGCTTGAGCACCAGCAGGTCCTCGGCGGGAACGCTCCCGAGGTCGCGCAGCACCGTCTCAAGCCGTCTGCGATTGCTGGGCAGGTAATCGCGAACCACCATGCTGCGCTCGTTCTCTACCCCCGCCATCAGCTCGTGCAGCTGCAGTGACAGCAGGCGCCCGTCAGTGCCGAGCTCGGCGATGTGGGCCTCGATCTCATCGGAGATCCGGCGGACCATCTCCGCGCGCTGCAGGACGCTGAGCACGTCGCGCAGCGTGACGACGTCTTCGATCTCGAGCGCCGACAGCGCCGCCGAGACCTCGTCAAGGCGATTGCGATAGCGCTCCAGCGTGGCCAGCGCCTGGTTGGCGCGGAACAGGATCGAGGCGATCTCCTCGAGCGTGTGCTTGATGGAGTCGACGTACAAGCTGACGATCCGCATCGACTCGCTGACGCTGATCACCGGCATGCCCGTCTGGCGCGCGACGCGCTCGGCGGTGCGGTGGCGGGTTCCCGTCTCGCTGGTGGGGATCGACGGATCAGGAACGAGATGGACGTTGGCGAACAGGATCTTGTCGACGTCGTCGTCGAGGACGATCGCGCCGTCCATCTTGGCCACTTCGGACAGCCGCTGGGCGGTGAACTTCGTCGCCATCTTGAACCCGCCCGACAGCAGCCCTTCCACGTCGTCGGACAGGCCCAGCACGATGATCGCACCTTTGCCCGACCGAATGATCCGATCGATCCCCTCGCGCAGCGCGGTGCCCGGCGCCACCTTTTCGAGGACCGCGAGCAATCGATCGTCGCGCGGACCCAGGGCGTGCTCCTTTCCTGCTCCAGCTGTGACCTAGCCGACCAGGCCCGCAGCAAGCGCCGTGGGAAGGTCTGGCGCGCGACTCAGCTGCAGCCCGAACTCGTCCCCATCATAGGCAGCAGGCAGCACCGCTCGACGGAATCCGAGCCGGGCTGCCTCGGCGAGCCTGCGCTCGGTCTGGGCCACCGCGCGCAACTCGCCGGCCAGCCCGACCTCGGCGAGGGCGATGAGCTCTCGCGGGACCGGGTGATCGCGCCGGCTTGAGGCGATCGCGAGGCACAGGGCGAGATCGACGCCGGGCTCGCTCAGCCGCACGCCTCCCACGCTTGATGCGTAGACGTCGCGGTCCGCCAGTCGGACGCCGGCGCGGCGCTCGAGGACGGCGATCAGCAGGTTCAGGCGAGCACCGTCCAGTCCGCTGGCCACTCGCCTCGGGTTGGCCAGCCCGGTCGCGGCGACCAGCGCCTGGACTTCGCACGCCAGCGGCCGTCGACCTTCCAGGGCGATGGTGACGGCGACGCCGCAGACCCCGTCGGCTGCCTCGCCGACGAAGAGCTGGCCGGGGTCGGCGATGCCGGCCAGCCCTGCCGCGGTCATCTCGAAGCACCCGACCTCGCCCACGGGCCCGAAGCGGTTCTTGGTCGCCTGCAGCAGGCGCAGGGCGTGATGGCGGTCGCCGTTCAGCTCGCAGACGGTGTCCACGAGGTGCTCGAGGACTCGGGGGCCCGCCAGCTGCCCGTCCTTGGTGACATGGCCGACCAGGATGCACGCCACGTCCAGTCGCTTGGCCGCGGCGATCAGCGCAGCGCAGCACTCGCGCACCTGCCCAACGCCGCCAGCGGCGCCGCCCAGATCAGGATCGCGCACGGCCTGGATGGAGTCGAGCACCACCAGGTCGGGTCGGTGCTCCTCGATCAGGGCGAGCACGTGCGGCAGCTCCGTTTCGCCGGCCACCAGCAGGCGCTCGTCAAGCGCCCCAAGGCGATCCGCCCGCAGGCGCACCTGCGCCGGGGACTCCTCGGCTGAGATGTACAGCACAGTCCGACCCGCGCTGGCCAGCGACTGCGCCGCCTGCAGCAGCAGCGTCGACTTGCCCGCGCCCGGCTCGCCGCCGACCAGCGTGACCGATCCCGGCACCAGCCCGCCGCCCAGCACCCGGTCGAGCTCGCCCAGGCCCGTCGCCGCGCGCCGCTGAGCGTCCAGGGGGACCTCGCCGATCGGACGCGCGGCGGCGCCGGCGCCGACCCGCCCTAATGTCTGGCCGCGCAAGGGCTGCGCCGCCGAGGCGCGGACGGTTTCCTCGGTCATCGTGCCCCAGGCCCCGCATGCCGGGCAGCGCCCGACCCACCTGGGCTCGATGTCCCCGCAGTCGGCGCAGCGCGCCTGCGTCCTCGTCTTCGCCATCGGCTCGAATGCTACGGCTGGGGTGGGACACCCCGCGCCGAGGTATCCACCCTGACCTCGGACAGCTCGTCGACCTGCGTGTCCGGACTCATCTGCCCGCCCGCGCGATGGGCCGCTCTGGCCACCATGTGCGCGCCGACGGGCGCGGTCAGGAACTGCAGGATGATGACGACCAGCAGCTTGGCGGTATCGCTGGAATCATCCAACCGCGCGGCGACCGCCGCGACGACCAGCACGAGCCCGAGGGTGGACGGCTTCGTGGCGGCGTGCATGCGCGCGAAGACGTCGGGGAAGCGGTGCAGCCCGACGCCCGCCAACAGCCCCAGCACGACGCCGGTCAGCAGCACGATCGAGAACACGAGGTCGCCGATGGTCATGGTCCTCGCCGCTCCATGAACCGCGCGACCGTGATGGTGCCGACGAATCCGAGAAGAGAAACGACCACCAAGAGGTCGAGGAAGGCGTCGGTGGTCAGCAGCGAGCCGACGGCCACGCCGCTGACTATGATCGTGAGCATCGTGTCCAGCGCCACGATCCGGTCAGCCAGCGATCCCGGCCGCAGCAGGCGCGCCAGGCACAGCGCCGCCCCGGCGATCAGACCCGCGAGCGCGGTCGTGATCACCGCGTCCATCAGCGGGTTCCTCCCGCGCGGGCGGGACGCGCCTCGGCGCTGCCGAATGCGCGGATGGCCCTGACCCCCAAGCCGCGCAGATCTGCGCGCACCGCGTCGATGTCCCGCAAGTGGAGCACATGCACGTAGAGCGTGACGTCCTCGCCTGTGCGCACCGCCTCGATCGTGAGGGTGCCGGGAGTGAGCGTGATGGCGTTGGCGATCAGCGACGCCGTGGCGTCTGACACGCGCTCGAGCGGCACGGCGATGACGCCCTCGACGATCCGGCTTCCCGGCGTGACGATCTCCCAGGCGACGATCGCGTTGGACTCGACGAGCTTCCACGCGAAGTACAGCAGGAACGAGGCCGCGGCCACGGGCCGCACAGGCGTCGTCACCGCTCTCGGCGCGCTGCCCGGGAACATGGCCAGGACCGTCGCCGCCACGAGCGCGCCCCCGAGCGCGTTCGCGGGCGTCACGCTGCCCCACAAAGCGATCCAGACGATCACCAGCCACCCGGCGAGCAGGAGTCGCCCGCTCATGAGCCGAGCACCGCTTCGATGTATGGGCCGGGGTCCACGAGGTCTGCGGCTGCACGCTCGCTCAGCTCGTAGACAGGCCCGGCCGCCAGCGCTATCGCGAGGCTCAGCATGACAAGCCCGCCGGTGGCGGCGGTCATCAGCCGGGGGGGGCGCAATCTCGCCGTCACCGCCGGCGCGGCGGCGGCCGGCTCGCCGCGCTGCCCGCGCGGTGCCCCGCCAGGCGGCGGCTCGACGCCTGACCCGCCCGCCTGCACCCGGACCACGTCAGGCGCCGCGGCAGTGGCCGGCGGGTGACCGCCCTCGGGAGGGCCCCAGAACGCGCCAGCCCAGATCTTGGTCATCGAGAACAGGGTCAGCAGGCTCACGGCGAGCGCGACGCCGATCACCACGCCGCGGCCCAGGGCAAGGCCTTC
>DATKBU010000050.1:0-6929 GCA_035513815.1 Egibacteraceae bacterium | reverse complement strand
GGGCCGATCATCCCTGGGCCACCCTCGTGTCGGGTCGGAACGCGTACTGCACGAACCAGAACGTGTCGTCGTGGGGCACGCGCTCGGGCTGGACACCTGCCGAGGGGCCGTCCAGCGCGCGGCCGAGCACCGTCCACGTGCTGCCCGTCTCCTCATCGCGGAAAAGGTCGTCGCCTTCCGGCGCCAATGTGATCCGCTGGCCGTCGGCGAACGGACGGAACACGCGGGTCGCCCCGACATCGCGGCCCGCGGAGATCTCCGAGGAGTCCAGCGCCGACGCCGTGCCCGGCGCCCACAGCACGACGACCGGCTCGCCGGCCACCTCGTCGCTCAGAACCCGTCGCTCGCTCAGCAGCGTCAGCGGGTAGGCGACCGGGTCGTCCTCCCCGCCAGTCGTCGCGACGCGCTCCATCTGCGGCAGCGGTCCGCCGGTGTCGCCGCCGAACAGGAACGCCTTGATGCAATTTCTCATGAGAAGGCCCCAATCCGCCGACCGTTGAAGGGAAACAGACACCCACGATCCCGGCGAGGGGGCAATGGCCGCCGCAAGCGAAACGATGCAGCAGCAGGGCGGGCAGCTGCTGCACCAGCTCGGTCTGGGCCTAGCCTCCTACCGGCTGTATCCGGGGAACGTCTCCCAGCCGGCGTTCGCCAGCGTCGCTGAGCGAATCCGCCAGACCGCGGCCGAGGCGCTGGCAGCCGGGCCGATCCAGGCCGAGGTGCGGTCCGGGCGCCTGCAGATCGACGGCGTCGAGGTCGACAACGACCGCGCCGATCTGCTGGCGGACGCCCTCTTCCAGCGCCGCATCGAGCACCTCCGGGTGATCGCCCCGCCCAGCGCGCACGATCTCGGCGCGCTGTTCGACGCGCTGGTCCGCGACCCGGACGAGGTCGAGACGGATGGCGGCGTCGGCGCGCTTCTCGCTGCGCGCGGGGTCGCATCACTGCTGGCGACGCAGGGTGTGCCTGATCCGACAAGCGGAAGCCCGGATCTCGACCACGAGCTGGCCGCCGCCGCCCACGACGCGGATGGACTCGCCGACCCGGAAGCGGCGCTGCCCGACCTCGCGGCCCTCCCCGGCGAGACGGCCCAGCAGCTGTACGACCGCCTGCGCGCGATCAGCGACGATCTGCCTGAGGAAGTCAGCGCCCGGTCAAGCTTCTTCAGGCGCACCGCCCAGCTGGCCGCTGGCTTCGACGAGCGGCAGCGAGCCGACTTCGCAGCGCTCGTGCTCGATCGGGCGGCCAGCGAAGCGTTCGCGGAGCGGTTCGTCGGCCACCTCACCGACATCGAGCTCGCGGCAGCGATCACCATCGTCGCCGCGACCCGCCGCCTCGACCCGGCCAGCCTTGCCGCGGACGTCGCGAGCGCAACCGGGCGCCCGGAGGCGCTCATCCGTCTGGTCGAGCTGGCAGTCGCGCACACCGAGGGGACCCCGCGACTCGACGGCGCGAGCCCTTCGAGCTCCCAGTCCGTCGGCGATGTGCGCGAGGACGCCGAGAGCCCCGAGGCCCGGCTGAGAGCGGCCTTCCCTTCCGACCCTGACCAGGAGTGCCGGATCGGTCTCCAGGCGCTGCGCGACTATCTGTTGGCCGATCCTGGCGTGGAGCAGATCAGCCAGACAATGGAGGCGGCGGCCGTTCAGCTCCGCAGCGACATTCGCAGTCTGTCGGCCATGCGGGTCACGGGATTGCTGGAGACCCTCGACGCGGTCACGCCCGGAGCACCGCCGGACGTCCGCGAGCTGCTCAGACGCCCGCGCCGCGAGGCGCTGTCCTCAGATGTGCTGGCCGACGTCGCCCAAGCAACAGTCGGCGAGCCGCACACCGCGGTCGCCGTCCTTCAGCCCTTCGGTCCTGCCGGAGTGAGTGCGCTGGTCGAAGCCCTCGCCGTCGAGCAGCGGCGGGCGGTGCGCGGGCTGCTGCTCAGCCTGCTCGTGAACGTCGTGGACGGCGACGTGCGCCAGCTCGAGCCGTACCTGGACGACTCGCGCTGGTTCGTCGCGCGAAACGTGGCCAGCGCGCTGCGCCGGATCGGCGGCCTCGACGCTGTGCCGCTCTTTGAGCGTCTGGCCGCCCATCCGCATCAGTCCGTGCGTCGCGAGGCCCTCCACAGCCTTGAAGGCGCGCCCCCGGAGCACGCCGCGCCCGCGCTCGCCCGCCTCGCGCTCGCACTCGAGGATCGCAGTGAGCGCCAGGCCTGTCTGCAGGCACTCGCCAGCGTCCACGGTCCTCTGGCGGCGAGTCTGCTTGCGCAGCTTGCCGAGCGCCGGTCGACTCCGCGATTGCCGTGGGGGCTTCGTCGCCAAGCTCGTGCGCTCGCGCGCCAAGGACGTGGCCGATGACCACCGAGACTGCGCAGGTGCGCGGCGCGGGGGCGCTCGCCCGCGAGCTCGCGCTCGGGCTGCAGGCCGTTTCGCTCTACCCGCCGGGGCATCCAACACGCAGCGAGCTCGGCGCGCAGCTGCTGCCGCATGTCCGCACGCTGCGCGACGCCTCTTCCCCCCGCGATCCGACCCTGTTCGTGGCTCACGGCAGCTTCTATGTGGACACGACGCTGCTCGTGCGGGAGTCGCTGTCGCTGGGGCGTCTCGCCGAGGCCTTCGTCAACGCGGGTGTGGAGTCGGTGACCTTCGGCCCTGGAATGGACGCCGCGGATCTGGAGGAGCTCGTCGACGTCCTCTGCGCGGACCGTCCCCGCCCCAACTCGATCGGCGGCCTGCGCCTCAACGCGGTACGTCCAAGCGTTCAGTCCGACCAGCACGAGTGGCACGAGCGGCTGGCGCAGCTGAGAAGCGCGTACGCCGCCGGGGTCGACGTCCTGCGCGAAGCCAGCGCGCGCGCGACGGCAGGGGAGCCCATCGCCCTGGAGGCGCCGACCGCCGTGGTCGAGCAGCTGGCCAGCCAGGTCGCTCATGATCCCGGGTACGGGGTCCTGCTGAGCGCGGTCAAGTCCTACGACGAGTACACGTACTTCCACATGGTGAACGTGTGCCTGATGTCAGTAGCGATGGGCCAGCTGATCGGCCTGCACCATCAGCAGGTTCTGGTCCTCGGGCTCGGCGGCCTGCTGCACGACATCGGGAAGGTGCATGTGCCGGTCGACGTGCTCAATAGCCCTGGTCGCCTGGACGAGGAGCAGTGGCGGCTGATCCAGCGCCATCCCGTGGACGGCGCCGGGCTGCTGTTCTCCACCGGCGAGGGCATCTATCACCCCGCCGCGTCGATCGTGCTCGAGCATCATGCGGCGTACGACGCGGGCAGCGGCTATCCGCATCTGCACGACCATCCTCCCGCCGTCCCCAGCCGACTGGTGGCCGTCGCCGACTGCTACGACGCCGTCACCAGCAAGCGCTCATACCGCGACCCGCTCGACCGCGGCCAGGCGCTCAACGTCATCGGCGCCGGCGCCGGCCAGGGCCTCGACCCCGACGCCGTCAAGGTCTTCGCGCGGCTGCTCGGCCGCTATCCCGTCGGGTCGCTGGTATCGCTCAGCAGCGGCGAGGTGGGTCTGGTCGTCCGTCAGCACGAGCACGTCCCTGATCGCCCCACCGTCCTGCTGCTGCTCGACAGCACCGGCGCCCCGGCGGAGGTGTCCGAACGCGACCTGTCCGCCAACGGCTGCTCGGTCACCGGGACCGTTGACCCGCAAGAGGCGGGCATCGACCTCACGAGGTTCATCGTCAGCGGGCAGCTGCACAGCGCCGGTGAGGCGCCCGAGTCCGGCGGGCTCGTTCATGAGCCTTCGCCGGGCGAGCCGACTCCCGACGGCTACGTGGACACGCACCGCGACGCTGAGCATCTGCATCTGGAAGGCCGCCCGGATACCGACGTCGCGCCCCCGATGCCCTAGTCCGCCCGTCGCCGGCACGCCCCGCGACCCACCGGCCCGCTCCGCGATCGGGCGACGCCGCGTCCACCGAGTGCGTTATCGTCGCGCGACGACGCAGACCGCCAGCAGAGGGCGCCCGTGACCATCTCCTACGCCGACGACGGATTCATTCACGGGCACGCCGCGGGGACCGCCCTGCTGATCGATGCACGCGGACCGGGCGTGCCGGCGGTCGTCCACTGGGGCGGGGATCTTGGCGGCAACATCGACGCCGACGCGATCGTCTCCGCTGGGCTCCCTCCGCGGGCGCGAGGAGCGCTCGCGGTGCACACGCCGGTCAGCCTCCTGCCGGAGCGCGCGCGGGGATACCGCGGCCGACCCGGGCTGACCGGCCATCGCGACGGGGCGGACTGGTCGGCGTCGTTCAGACTCGATCGCGTCGCGGCGACCGGCCCCGATTCGGTCGAGATCGCCGCCGAGGATCCCGGCGCCGGCCTCCAGCTGCGCTGCGAGCTTCGGTTCGAGGCGTCGGGCGTGCTGACGCTGCGGCATGTCCTGCGGAATGCCGGCACTGCCTCCTACACGCTGATGGAGCTGTCGTGCGTTCTTCCGGTGCCCCGTCAGGCGGTCGAGCTGCTCGACTTCACCGGCCGCTGGTCCCGCGAGCGTCACCCTCAGCGCAGTGCATTCGACTTCGGATCGCGAGTGCGCGAGAACCGCCGAGGCCGGACGGGACATGACGCCGCGTTCGTGCTCGCCGCGGGCACGACCGGCTTCGGCTTCCGCTCGGGCGAAGTGTGGGCGGCCCATCTGGGATGGAGCGGAGACAGCACCATGTTCGCCGAGCGCGCCCCTGACGGGCGGGCAGTCGTCGGCGGCGCGGAGCTGCTCGGCCCAGGCGAAGTGGTCCTCGGCCCGGGCGAGGAGTACACGACCCCCTGGCTGTACGCCGCTCACTCGCGGCGAGGCCTCGACGGGATCAGCTCAGCCTTCCACAGCTGGCTCCGCGCGCGGCCGCAGCACCCGTCGCGGCCCAGACCCGTGACGCTCAACACCTGGGAGGCGGTCTATTTCGACCACGACCTGGAGCGCCTGACGAGGCTGGCCGACACCGCCGCGCAGATCGGCGTCGAGCGCTTCGTGCTGGACGACGGCTGGTTCCGCCACCGCCGCGACGACACCGCCGGGCTGGGCGACTGGTACGTCGACGAGGGCGTCTGGCCGAAGGGCCTGCACCCGCTGATCGACCACGTCGTTGCTCGGGGGATGGAGTTCGGCCTGTGGTTCGAGCCGGAGATGATCAATCCCGACTCGGACCTGTATCGAGCCCATCCCGACTGGCTGCTCCAGACGGGCGGGCGCATGCCGCCGGCCTGGCGCAACCAGCAGGTTCTGGATCTGGCGAACCCCGATGCGTACGCCTACCTGCTGGAGCGGATCGACGCGCTGCTCAGCGAATACGACATCGCCTACATCAAATGGGACCACAATCGCGACCTCATGGAGGCCGGCCACGAAGGCCAGCCCGCAGTGCATCGCCAGACGCTGGCGGTCTACCGCCTTCTCGACGAGCTGCGATCGCGCCACCCGCGCGTCGAGATCGAAAGCTGCTCCTCAGGTGGCGCGCGGGTGGATCTGGGCATCCTGCAGCGCACAGATCGCGTGTGGGCCAGCGACACCAACGACGCCCTGGAGCGGCAGTCGATCCAGCGCTGGACCGGACTTCTGCTGCCGCCGGAGCTGATCGGCGCTCACATCGGCCCGCCGACCTCGCACACGACCGGACGCACGCACACGCTGTCATTCAGGGCGGCCACAGCGCTGTTCTGCCACTTCGGTATGGAATGGGACATCGCTTCAGCGGCCCAGGAGGATCTCGACGGACTGCAGTCCATCATCGGCTTCTACAAACAGCTGCGCGGACTGCTGCACCACGGCGAGGTCGTGCGCGGCGATCACCCCGATCCCGCGGCGTGGGTGCATGGCGTCGTGGCGGCGGACCGCTCGCAGGCGCTGTTCGCCTACGTCCAGCTGGCGACGTCGGTCACCGAGGTGCCCGGCCCAGCTGCGCTGCCAGGGCTGGACGACGACCGCCGCTACCGCGTCCAGGCCGTCCACCCTGCCGGTGAGCCGTCCGGGCACTCGATGGCGCCGCCGTGGATGGCCGACGGCGGGATCGTGCTCACTGGCCGCGAGCTCGAAGCGGTTGGGCTCCAGATGCCGGTCCTCGACCCGGAGAACGTGCTGCTGCTGCTCGTCACCCCGATCGGAAAGTAAACGTGTCGGCGGCCGAGGCCGTTGCTCCCGGCCGCAGCCGGCTGCCTACGGGACCGCGATCACGCGGTTGGCCAGTCGCCCGATGCCCTCCACCTCGGCCTCGACCAGGTCGCCCGGCTCGAGGAACTGGGGCGGGTCGAGAAAGACGCCGACGCCTCCCGGTGTGCCCGTCGCGATCACGTCGCCCGGTTCGAGGGTGAAGTAGCGCGAGCAATAGGCGATCAGGGCGGGCACATCGAAGACAAGGTTCTCGGTGTTGGAATCCTGCCGCAGCTCGCCGTTGACCCACGCACGGATGGCCAGATCGCCGGGGTCGCCGATCTCGTCGGGCGTCGCCAGGCACGGGCCCATCGGCGCGAACGTGTCGAACGACTTGCCGCGCACCCACTGCCCGTCGGCGAACTGCGCGTCCCGCGCGGACACGTCGTCGATGACCAGGTAGCCCCCGACGTAGCGCAGCGCCTCGGACGCGGTGACGTGCCGGGCACGCGTCCCGATCACGACGCCGAGCTCGACTTCGTAGTCCAGCTGCGTCGTCTCCGACGGCTTGTGGATGTCGTCGTAGGGGCCGCACGCCGCCGAGGGGAACTTCGCGAACAGCAGCGGCTGCTCAGGCGGCGCCTGATCCTGCTCTTCTGCGTGATCGCGGTAGTTCATGCCGACAGCGATGATCTTGCCCGGGCGCACCGGCGGGAGGATTTGAATCGCCGCGGTCTCCAGGATCTCGGCGGCGCCTTCCGCACTGGGCGCCACATCGAGCGGCGACCCGCTCGATGGCTGGGAGACCAGCGGACGGATGCGCTCACCCTCCCACAGTCCC
>DATKBU010000049.1:0-8151 GCA_035513815.1 Egibacteraceae bacterium | reverse complement strand
CGTAGTCAGGACGTGGGACTGATCACCCATCACCTCAGCACTGCGGAGAAGGCTCAGGATCTCCGACACGGACCATGGATAGACGTGGCGCTGAGGAAGAACGCCTGGCAACCTGAGAAGGAACCGGCAAGAGCTTCGCTGGGAGTAGGTCTTCGGACAGATCCCGCGGGGCTTTTTGCTTTCCTGGACTAGATTCCCCGGCTGCACCCATCGGCGGCCGCGTTGGGGCACCATGTTCCTATGACTGTGGGCAACAGCGCGCGCGCTCTCTGCTGGGGTAGCGCCTTCGCCATCGCTGCTGCGGGCAGCCTCCTCGCCCTCCCGGCCGGCGCGGCCCGCGCCGCGACCGTTCACCCGGCCGCGTCCCCGACGGCTGCGGCCGCTGCGGTGCATCAGGCCGCGCAATCGCCGAGCGGCATCGTGCGCATCGCCGGCGCCGACCGTATCGACACCGCTGTGCGGACATCCGCCGCCTTCTGGGTCCGCTCCGGCGACGCCGTCCTGGCAAGCGCGTCAGACTTCCCGGACGCGCTCGCCGCTGCAGCGCTGGCCGCCGCGCTCGACGCTCCTCTGCTGCTGACCCCCCCGGACTCCCTCCCGGCAGCGGTGGCCCAGGAGCTGGACCGCTTGAGCGCAGCGCGCATCACCGTCGCCGGGGGCCCCAAGGCAATTCATGACAAGGTCCTCGACCAGCTTCGGGCTCTGCCGACCGCTCCCGCAGTCAGGCGCCTGTCCGGGGCCACCCGTTACGAGACCGCGGCGGCCATCGCCCGGCGGATCGGGCCGGCTGATCGCGTCGTGATCGCCTCCGGCGTGACGTTCGCCGACGCGCTCGCGGCCGGGAATCTGGCCGGAAGCTCACCGATCGTGCTCACCGCTCCAGACGCGCTCACCCCAGCGGCGGCCGATGCGCTCGCGGCGCTCGCGCCCTCGGAGGTAGTCATCGTGGGCGGACGCGCCGCCGTGGCTGCACAGGTGGAAGCCGAGCTAAGACAGCACGCCCCGACGGTGCGACGGCTGGCCGGCGCCCATCGGTTCGAGACAGCGGCGGTCGCAGCCGCGTTTCGGCTCAGCATGGACCCTCCTGTCCAGCGGGCGGTCGTCGCCACCGGCGAGCAGTTCCCCGACGGTCTGGCCGCGGGCGCGCTGGCCGCTCATCTCGACGCGATTGTGGTGCTGAGCCCGCAGCGGCGGATCACCGACGAGACGGATGCGCTGCTGCGCGAGCACGCCGACGGGCTCATCGGCGCAGTGCTGAAGGGCGGATCAGCCGCGCTGGGCAACCACGTCGAGGCCGAGATTTCGGCGGCGCTCAACGGCGAGCCGCGGCCCGGTTTCGAGGGCTCAGTCGGGCCGCTGCCGCAGGACGTGCGAGATGAGATGACCGGTGTCTCGTGGCGTGCCGGCTGCCCGATCGGCCTGGACGAGCTGACGCTGATCGAGCTGCTGCACTGGGACTTCGAAGGACAGGTTCGCGAAGGCCGACTGGTCGTGGCGAACCGGGTCGCCGAGGACATACTCGGCGTGTTCGCCTCGCTGTTCGATGCCGGCTTCCCGCTGCACCGCGTGCGCCTCGTGGACGACTACGACGGGGACGACGACCGCTCGATGGCGGCGAACAACACCCACGCCTTCAACTGCCGTTACGTCGCAGGCACCAGCCGCTGGTCCGAGCATGCCTTCGGCACTGCGATCGACATCAATCCGGTCCAGAACCCGTATGTCGCGGCCGGCAGCGCGCAGCCGCCTGCCGGTGCCGAGTACCTGAATCGCGCTGACGTGCGGCCCGGGATGATCGTGCGCCCTGGCTCGGTCCTCGACGCCTTCTCCGAGATCGGCTGGGGATGGGGAGGCGACTGGAGCAGCACCAAGGACTACCAGCACTTCTCAGAGTCCGGACGCTGACCCTGCGCTCGCCGGGCAGCTCACACTACGGTCGCCGACAGCTGACATTGCGCGTGGCTGACACTGCGCTCGCCGGACAGCTGACGCTGCGCTCGCCGGGCAGCTGACACTGCGCGTGGCTGACACTGCGCTCGCCGGACAGCTGACACTGCGTGTGCCGGACAGACGCCTGCCGCGCGGATCGGTCAGGACGCCGTGATGCCGCGGGCCTCCGCGGCGGGCGTGCGGAGATCCGCCCGCTCCGCGGCCGCCTGGCCCGCCTCCCATCCAGCCGCGTGCGACACCGCGCTCGACCTCGCGACCACTCTGGGAAAGGCCGCGGCGACGCTCTCGCGGAGCCGATCCTCGCGTGCGGACAGGACCGGCAGCAGCCGCTCATGGTCCGAGGCGCTCTGTGCCATCTGCCCGTCGGTGGCCTCGCGCAGCCGCAGACCGATGCGATGGGCGAACCCGAGCAGAAACGACTGCCGGAACGAGCGGGTGCGGGACCGCCCGTACGCGTCGCGCCGGGAGCCGTGCCGCACCATCGCGCTGGTCGCCTGAGCCAGCAGCGACGCGGCGAGGAGCTCGACAGCGTCCAGATCGTGGTCCCAGCCGAACGCGGTGACCCAGCCGAACTCGGGGGTGTAGACGACTCGACAGCGGTTGGCGACCGCGATCTGGCCGAGCAGCGACGACTTCGCGCCGGCGTAGGGGTCGTCGACGGGGATTCGGCGGATCGACGGCTCGCCGACGTCGGAGGCGGTGTGCAGCAGCGCTTCATCGATCGCGTGGCGCGCGACCAGCTCCTGCGCCTTCGCCGTCAGCGCCTCGGCCTCATCCTCGAACTCGGTGGCCTCGGCCTTGGCCAGCAGCGCGCGGACGCGCGCGAGCATGCGCTCGTCCAGCCCACGCGCCGAGAACGAGACCGCCGCGGCCGCGCCCGGCGAGGGCACCGTGGCCGGGATGGGCGGCAGCCGAGCGAGGAGGCTGAGGACCTCGATGCCGGGGCGCAGGTCTGCGCTGCCCAGCCGCGCGCTGTCGCGGCCGTGGCGCTCAGCCAGCGCGCCGAGGTGCGCGCTCCACCGAGGGTGCAGCGCTTGGCCGCTGCGCTCGCGGCTCCGGCTGTCTTCGACGACGAAGCCCGCCGCCCAGTCGCCGTGTCCCGCCGACAAGCGCCGGGAGATGACGTGGACGGCGTCGGCTGGCGTCCACCCGTCACGCCAGAGGCCGTCCAGCGCCTCGGTCAGCAGCCTGTGGAGCGCGGCGGCTGCAGCGTCGCCGTGATCGCCCAGCGCTGCGAGCGCCGCCTCATAGCCGTTGGGATCGCGGGCCGACGACCACATCGCCGCCCGCAGCAGATCCTCGATGTCAGGCGGCGCCGTCCCCTCGCGCGCCTGGGAAGCATCCTGGGCTCGGCCGCGCTCGGCGCTTGGCTCCCGGTCTCGCCGGGTGTCCCATCGCCGCCTCCTGTCCCTGCTCATGGCGGGAGTCTCGCCGATCGCTGCGGTGGGCCCCGAACATCGACCGGCTTGGCTGTGGACGACCGCAGCGCCGCGGGCTCCTACCCGGCCACGACCGGCACCCGCTCCATCGCCGCGCGACTATCCCGAAGAGCGGGTGCGGTGCATTTCGGCGGACTCCAGCGGCGCGGCCCCGTTCAGTCGGCGCAGCACGGCCTCGCGGGTCACGCCGCGCACCAGCACCGTCTTCGATCGGGACCGCTCGCCGCTGATCAGGACCACGTCGCGAGCCCGCACGCCGAGAACGTGGCCGAGATGCTCAAGAGCCTCGGCATTGGCGCGCCCGTCCACGGGCGGCGCGCTCACCCGCAGCTTCACGCGATCCGCGTCCATCCCCGCCAGCTTCGTCGACGACGCCCGCGGGACGAGGCGCACCAGCAGCAGGGCCCCTTCCGGATGCTCGCGGACCGCAGAGCCATAGCTCGCCATCGCGTTACTATCGCAAACTGCGATCCGGTGGTGCGGTGGGGAGATCAGCGCGGGCGCTACGCTCTGGCCGAGCCTGCCAGCCCGCCGGCCGATGACCACAGTGAGGATGATTTTGGGGTTCGAGCCCGTCGACCAGCAGCCGCGCTTCGCCGAGATCGAGGAGCGGGTCGGTGTGCGCTGGCGCGAGCGATCGGTGTTCTCCCGCTCCCTGTCCGCGCGCGAGGGGGCGCCGCTGTTCCGCTTCTACGAAGGGCCCCCGACAGCGAATGGTCGCCCTGGCGTGCACCACGTCGAGGCCCGGGTGTTCAAGGACATCTTTCCACGCTATCGCACGATGAAGGGCTTTCAGGCCCCGCGCAAGGCCGGCTGGGACTGCCACGGCATCCCGGTGGAGCTTGAGGTGGAGCGCCTGCTTGGGTTCACCCGCAAGCAGGACATCGAGGACTACGGGGTCGCTGAGTTCAACGCCAAGTGCCGTGAGTCGGTGCTGCGCTACGTCGACGACTGGAAGGCGCTCACCGAGCGCATCGGGTTCTGGGTCGACTTCGACGGCGCGTACTTCACGATGTCCAACTCCTATGTGGAGAGCGTGTGGTGGTCGCTCAAGCGCCTGTGGGACGACGGGCTGATCTACGAGGGCTTCCGCGTCGTGCCGTACTGCCCCCGCTGCGGCACGGCGCTGAGCGACCACGAGGTGGCGCAGGGCTACGCCGAGGCCACCGACCCTTCGGTGTACGTGCGGTTCCCGGTTCTCGAAGGGCCGCTGGCCGAGCAGGGCGCGTCGCTGCTGGTGTGGACGACGACGCCCTGGACGCTGATCTCCAACACCGCCGTGGCCATCGGCGCGGACATCCGCTATGTCGTCGCCACAGCGCCCGGGCGCGACGAGCCCGTGGTGCTCGCCGCCGACCTCGTCACCGCGGCCCTCGGCGAGGGCGCGCAGGTCATCGGCGAGATCGGCGTGGACGAGCTGACCGGGCTGCACTACGCCGGCCCGTTCGACTACGTCGGTCCGCGCGATCTCGACGCCGACGCGCCCGCCGACTGGCGCTATGTGACCGTCGCGGACTTCGTCACCACCACCGACGGCACGGGGATCGTGCACTTGGCGCCGGCCTTCGGCGAGGACGACATGCGGGTGGCCCGCGAGCGCGGCCTGCCGGTGATCAATCCCGTCGACCTCGAAGGCAAGTTCGACGACCGCGTGACCGACTTCGCCGGGCGCTTCGTCAAAGACGCCGACGCCGCCATCATCGACGACCTTCGCCAGCGCGGGCTGCTGCTGCGGGCCGGCACCTACACCCACACCTATCCGTTCTGCTGGCGCTGCTCGACTCCCCTGCTGTACTACGCCAAGCCCTCCTGGTACATCGCGACGACTCGGCTGCGAGACCGATTGCTCGAGGTCAACGCCGGCGTCGACTGGCACCCCGAGCACATTCGCGACGGGCGCTACGGCGACTGGCTCGAGAACAACGTCGACTGGGCGCTGTCGCGCGAGCGCTACTGGGGCACGCCGCTGCCGCTGTGGCGCTGCGACGGCTGCGGGCACGTGACCGCGGTCGGCTCGCGCGCTGAGCTCGGCGAGCATGCCGGCCGCGACCTATCGGATCTGGATCCCCACCGGCCCTACGTGGACGAGATCTCGTTCGACTGCCCCTCGTGCGGCGCCGCCGACAGCGCGCGGCGCGTGCCGGAGGTCATCGACGCGTGGTACGACTCGGGCTCGATGCCGTTCGCGCAGCTCGGCTATCCGCATCAGCCGGGCAGCGAGGAGACCTTCGAGCAGCTCTTCCCTGCGGACTTCATCTGCGAGGGGATCGACCAGACCCGCGGCTGGTTCTACTCGCTGATGGCGATCTCCACGCTGCTGTTCGGCCGCAACAGCTATGAGACCGTGCTGTGCCTCGGCCACATCGTCGACGAGCGCGGCCGCAAGATGTCCAAGTCGCTGGGCAACATCCTCGACCCGTGGGAGGTGATCTCCGGACACGGCGCCGACGCGCTGCGCTGGCTGCTGCTGACCGACGGCTCCCCATGGGTGGCCCGCCGCGTGGGCGAGGCGCCGCTGGAGGAGGTCACCCGGAAGTTCCTGCTGACGCTGTGGAACACCTACTACTTCTTCACCACCTACGCGCGCATCGACGACTGGTCCCCGGCGACCTCGCAGGCGCCGGCGATCGCCCAGCGCCCGGTGATGGACCGCTGGATCCTCGCCGAGCTCGCCGACACCGTGCGAGTCGTCGACGCCGCCCTGGACGGCTATGACACAACGACCGCCGGGCGGCGACTGGGCGAGTTCGTCGACGATCTGTCGAACTGGTACGTGCGCCGCAGCCGATCGCGCTTCTGGCGCGAGGGCGGGACACAGGGTCAGGCCGGCGCGGACAAGGACGCCGCGTTCGCCACACTGCACAGCTGCCTGACGACGCTGTCGGCGCTGCTGGCGCCGTTCATCCCCTTCCTCGCCGATGAGCTGCACGAGAACCTCGTGCGCTCCATCGATCCGCAGGCGGCGGACAGCGTGCACCTGCTCGACTTCCCCGTCGTCGACGACGCCGCGGTCGACGACGATCTGCGCGCCGCGATGGCCGCTGCCCGCCGAGTCGTCGAGCTTGGCCGCCGCGCGCGCAACGACGCCAAGACAGGCGTGCGCCAGCCGCTGCGCGCCGCGCTGGTGACGATGCCCGACGCGGACCGGCCCGGGTGGGGACGGGTTGCCGACGTCGTGGCCGAGGAGCTCAACGTCAAGGCGATCGAGGCCCCGTCCGGCAGCGAGGCGATGATCCAGCGCCGGCTGAAGCCGAACTTCCGCGCGCTCGGCCCTGACTTCGGGGGGCGGACGCCGACGGTCGCGGCCGCGATCTCAGCCGCCGACCCGGACGCTGTGGCGGCTGCGCTCGCCGACCGCGGCGTCGCTGAGCTGTCGGTCGACGGAGAGACGGTGTGGATCCGCCCGCATCAGGTGCTGGTGCTCGAGGAGTCACGCGGCGGCTGGCAGGTCGCCAGCGACGGGGGCTACAGCGTCGCGCTGGACCTGGCCGTGGACGACGAGCTCCGCCGTGAGGGTCTGGCCCGCGAGCTGATCCGCGCGCTCAACGACCTGCGCAAGCGGCAAGGGCTGGCGCTGGATGACCGGGTGACGCTTGAGATCGCCGCCAACGGCGAAGTCGGAGCCGCAGTCGATGCGCACGGGCCCGCGATCGCCGGCGAGGTGCTCGCCGTCGCGCTGGAGCGCGGCCCCGCCGAGGGGGGCGTCGACCTGGATGTGGCCGAGGAGTCCGTGCGGGTGCGCATGGAGCGGCGCGGGTGAGCAGCGCGCGGTCGCGTGTTGCCGCAGCACGCAGCGCACGGTCCCGCGGCCGTACTGCGGCCAGGGTCGCCGCGCTGATCGGCGCAGGCGCGGCAGTCATCGCCTTGCGCCGGCGAAGCGCGCAGACGCTTGCGCCAGACGCTGACCGCTCCAGCGCGGCCGTCGGGCTGGAATCACAGGTTCGGAGCCGGGCAGGAGTCAGCGGAACGGTCCAGCTAGCCCCGCCGTCGTGGGAGCCGGCAGCGCTCAGCGCGCTGGCCCAGTGGGTCCCCCAAGCGCCGCAGACACCGCTGCGACGCGCCGCCGCCTACCTGTGGGCCTCGCCGCTGACGCTCGCGGGGCTTCTGGCCGGCGCGGCGACGGGCGCGAGGCCGGAGCTGCGACACGGCGTGGTGCTGTTCCGCAACGCCGGCGGGCTCACCGGGAAAGTGCTGCGCCGACGGGGATTCGCAGCCGGCGCGCTCGGCCATGTGATCCTCGCGGTCGGAGACCCAAGCCCGGTTCTGCTGACCCATGAGCTCACGCACGTGCGGCAGGCCGAGCGGCTCGGCCCCGCGATGGCGATCGTCTACCCAGGCCTGCTCGCCGTCTACGGCTACGCGCGCCACCCGATGGAGCGCGCCGCGCGCCGCGCCGCCCGCCTCGCGTCCCAGCGCAGCTAGTCGGCGTAGGTGAGGCCGAAGCCGAACTCGAACAGCGGGTCGTAATCGGGATCGCCGACGTCGATAGGGACCTGATCCATGCTGCGCGACCAACTCATTGGTAGGCGTCGACATCCGCAGCCGCTCCCGAGCGCCCGCGATCGGCTCATGCGGCGGACGGCGCCGGCGCCCGCAGGGCGAGAGCGCGCCAGCGCTGGCGCAGGCCGATCAGATGCGCGAGGCCGAGCAGCAGGGCGACTGCCGAGAACACCAGATCACGCAGCGCCACAGGGTTCGCCGCCAGCAGCCAGATACCGAGCTGTGGGAGGAGCACCGCGCCGCGCAGCAGATAGATCCCGGT
>DATKBU010000048.1:0-4720 GCA_035513815.1 Egibacteraceae bacterium | reverse complement strand
GGTTTCGTGGGGGCGGCAGGTGTCGAACCTGCGACCTCCCGCTTGTAAGGCGGGCGCTCTTCCGCTGAGCTACGCCCCCGGCGCGGGTGATCAGCCTACGTCGGCCGGAAGGCCGTCACCCGTCGCGCTTCGGTAGGCCTGTTGGTCGGCGGTGACGAAGCGCAGGTAGCCAGCGAGCTCCAGGCAGCGCTGACCGCTGGGTGATGAGTGAAGCGTCGTCAAGGTCCGCGCGACCTCGTCGACGATGCCAGGGGCGAGCCCTGCTCGGGCGACGATGGGCTGGATCGCAAACGGCCCCAAGCGCTCAACCGTCCTTAGCCCTTTGCGGTCGAGGGTCGCGGTCGAGTCGATCGCCGCCACATCCGCCTCGCCGCGCCTGACCGCCTCGATTGAGCGCGCGTGGGATCCCGTCCGCTCACAGGAGGAGAAGAACTCGACGTCGCCGACGCGCCCCAGCACTGAGAACCACCCGCTCTGCGATCGGCGGTCGTTATAGGCCAGGCGACTCGCCCGCAGATCTTCAACGGAGCGGACGGTGCTGTCGCGACGCACGACGAGATCTGCGAAGTACACGGGCCGGCCGGCTGCATGCGAATCCTTGGGAACGGGCGCCGCGAGCAGGGTGACCGCGGGCGGCGTGCGTGCCAGCAGCCAGCCCAACGTCGGGCCGCACAGCGCTCCGAGATCGGCCTCGCCCGATGAGAAGGGCTCGTGGCCGCGCGGGGCCGGGCCGGAGGCGGACGTGATGCTCGTCACGGACACTTCCGCGCCCAGCGCGTTGCTCAGCTGCCCGGCCAGAGCGCGGTAGAACTCCAGCGGGATGCTCGGCGCGAGCCATGTGAACAGCCGCATGCCGCCATCATCGCGCCGGCGGCGCCTGGGGAGAAGAGAAACCTCGGCGTGCGCCTCAGTCGCGCGCGAGCACGACGGCGAACAGGATCGCCAGGCAACCGAACGCCGCCATCACGGCGATGAGCGCGCCAGTGATCAGACCGCGGCTGTTCAGGACGTGCGCGAGCGCGGTGAGATAGAAGGCGCTCGAGAACACTGCGAAGGGATAGATCACTCGTTTCACGGACTGCATCCCGTCTCCTCCTCACCCACAGGTTCGCTGTCCCGTCATCCTGTCGCTTGTGATCCAGATCGACCGGGAACCTGCGCACCTTGAGCAGCCGATGGATGCCGTAGAGTCGGCGCCGATGAGGGACGGAGACCGCCTTGGCGACTGGGTCGCGCTGGTCGATTCGCTCTATCCGGAGTCCGACGCCGCAGACGGCGATCCGACCGGCTTGCAGGTGGGGGATCCGCAGGATCGCGTCACCGGGGTCCTGGTGTGTCTGGATGTGACCGAGGACATTCTCAGCGACGCGTCCGCTGCGGGGGCGGACCTGGTCATCGCCCATCACCCGCTGCTGTTTCGCCCGCTCGCGCGGCTGGTTCCCGAGACCGCGGCCGCGCGGCTCACGCTGCGGGCGGCGCGCGCCGGAATCGCGATTCTCGCCGCTCACACGAATCTCGATGTGGCTATCGGCGGAACCAGCGACCCGATCGCCGAGATCCTTGACCTGCGCGACGTCCGGCCGCTGACACCTCGGCCGCTCTCGAGCTCGGCGCGTGTGAAGCTGGCCACGTTCGTCCCGGCTGAGGACACGCCGGCGGTGCTCGCCGCGCTCGCTGAGGCGGGCGCGGGAGTCATCGGCGAGTACGACCACTGCTCTTTCCGCGTCGCCGGGACCGGCGCCTTCCGACCATCCGGCGAGGCGGACCCGTCGGTGGGGGAGCGAGGGACGATCAACGAGGTCGCTGAGCAGCGCGTCGAAGTCGTCGTGCCGCAGTCGTCCATCGCTGCGGCGGTGGGCGCCCTCATCGAGGCGCACCCCTACGAGGAGGTCGCCTATGACGTCTATCCCCTCGTCGAGGTCGGTGCCGATTCGCGCAAGGGTCTGGGCCGCGTCGGAGACCTCGCCGAGCCGCTGAGGCTGGCAGAGATCGCCGACCGGCTGGCCCATGGCCTGCCATCCCCTGGGCTGCGTGTGGCGGGCGATCTCGACGCGATGGCGCGCCGCGTCGCCGCATGCGGCGGCGCCGGGGACTCCCTGATCCCGGCCGCCGTAGCGTCGGGCGCCGACGTGTACGTCACCGGCGACCTGCGCCACCATCCGACTCTCGATGCGCTGACCATGGGAATGGCCATGATCGACGCAGGCCACTACGCGACCGAGGCGCCCGCGATGCGCGCCTTCGCCGAGGCGCTGACGCGGGCTGCGGGCGCACGCGGCCTCGGTGCGAGACTGCTAGCTTCGGCACGGCCGACTGATCCCTGGTCCGGATATCGCGCTCCGGGCCGCCCTTGAGCGCAAGGAGCCCTGTGATCCCCGCATCGCCCGAGGAGCAGCGCCGCCTGGTCGAGCTTCAGCGGGTCGACACGGCAATCCGCCAGCTGGCGCACCGGCGCTCCAACCTCCCCGAGCAGCAGGCGCTCGACGAGAACGCTGACACGCTGTCGCGCGTGTCGGCTGAGCTGTCCTCGGCCCGTGAGCGCTCGGAGCGACTGGCCTCGCAGCAGCGCCGCCACGAGGACGAGATCAGCGCGGTCGATTCTCGTCGCAAGTCGGAGGAAGGCCGCATGTACTCGGGCCTGATCACCTCGGAGCGCGAGCTGGAAGCGCTGCGCAGCGAGCTCGGCTCGCTCAAAGCCCGCAAGAACGCCCTTGAAGACGCCCTGCTCGAGATCATGGAGCAGCGCGAGGAGCTGGATTCCCTCGTGGCGACGCTGACGCAGCGGCAGGACGAGCTGTCGGGCAGCGTCGCAGCGCTCACCTCCGCTCGTGATGCGGCGGCAACGGACATCGATGCCGAGCTATCCGCCCGCGAAGCCGAGCGCCGGACAGTCGCTGCGGATCTGCCCGGGGATGTCGTTGAGCTCTACGACGAGCTGCGCGCCCGCAAGCAGGGGGTGGGGGTAGCCGAGCTTCACGGGCGCACGTGCATGGGCTGCCGTCTCGAGCTGACGGCCATCGAGATGGAGGAGACCAAGGAGGCGGTCGGCAGCGGCCTGGCGCGCTGTCCTCAGTGCGGTCGGATCATCGTGCTGGCGTAGGCCTCAGCCGAGTCCGTGCGCGGTTTGCGTTCCCGCTGCGCGAACGGCCTCGCACACCAGCAGCCGCACCGCCGCGGTGATCGCCCTTGTGACGCTGTCAGGCTCCAGCACGTCCAGACCGACCAGCCATCCGCCGTCATCGCTGCGCGCTCCAGCCAGCAGCATGGCTGCGGGCCACCCCGACGCGGGCGCCACGGGCCAGTCCGGGTCGTCAGGCAGCAGCAGGCGTGCAGTCTGGGATTCCACCAGCGCCGAGTGCAGCCGCTCGGATGTCGGGGCGACGGTGAGCTGGGCGGCCCCTGCGCGCAGCGCTCGATGATCGGCGTCGGCGCACCAGGTCTGCGCGGTGCGCATCGCGCGCTCGCCGCCGATCCCCTGGGCGACTGCCCAGGCGTCGGCGCCCACTCGGGCGGCGAACTCCGCCGCGACGATCCCCAGCCGATCGGCCGGGCCGGCGCCGGCGGAGGTGTCGAGGCGGTGCAAGGTGTGGTCGAGCAGTCCCGCCAGCGGCTCGGCGCGGTCACGCACGGTCCGGCGCAGCGGGACAGTTGTGTGGCCCCCTGGGCCGTCTCCGGCGACGACCACACTGCCCGGGCGCGTCTGCTTCGCCTGGTATTGGGCGGCGTCGGCGCTGCGCAGCAGATGGTCGGGGAGCAGCGCCCCGGCTCTGCCCGCTGCGACGCCGCACGAGATCGTAATCGGATCAGGCTGAAGGCTCGCCAGCCGATCGGAGGCCATCTGTGCCAGCGTGCGGGCTTGCTCCGCGTCCTGGCCCGGTAGCAGCAGACAGAATTCGTCTCCTCCCAGACGGCACACCAGCGCGTCCTTGACGCCCGCCGTCACGGCGCGCAGCCCGTCCGCCACCTTCATCAGAACCCGATCTCCGGCCTCGTGGCCGAAGGTGTCGCTGACTGATTTCAAGCCCTCGATATCGCACATCACCAGCGCGACGTCTGCGGCGGCTTCCCCGGAATTGACAGCGAGCATGCGCGCGAGCTCTTCGTGGAGCTTGCGGCGATTGAACAGCCCGGTGAGCTCGTCGGTGTAGGCGTAGTCCGAAAGGCGGCCCAGTCGCTCAGCGTGCGCGATCGCTGCCGCGACGTGGCCGGTCACTGCGAACAGAAAGCTGAGGTCCTCCCAGGTGAAGCGCGGGCTCCCCGGGGCGGTTGTGGCCCACAGCTCGCCCCACAGACCCTGCTCGCACATGATCGGGATGGTCACCGCCGCGTCCTTGCCGAGGGCGCGAAGGAGGTCGCGCTCGGCGGGGTCGGTGTCGGGGTCATCCACGGCGGCCAGATACGGATACCCCGCTTGCAGAGACACCAGGACTTCGGGAAAGTCGGCGAGCTGGTAGAACTCCGCCGACGGGCGCCGCTCCTCGCCGGGGCCGAGCCGTCCGACGTTCACCAGCGTCTGCAGGCGTCGCGCGGGGCCGTCGAGGCGGCTGATCGACAGCGATGCGGCCGACAGAGTGCTGCAGGCCTCGTCGGCGATCAACTCGAGCAGTTCCTCAAATCGGTGCGACGCGCCCACCGCAGTCGAGATGGTCATCAGCGAGCGCAGCTGCCCGGCTGCCCGCGCGTCGACTGAGTCGTTGGTCAATGACGGGACAGCGGGCTC
>DATKBU010000047.1:0-10057 GCA_035513815.1 Egibacteraceae bacterium | reverse complement strand
TCCTCCTGGTTCTGTTCACCGCCGGCATGTCGATGATCTTCGCTGCCGCCAATGTCGGCTTCCGCGACCTTCAGGAGCTGACGCAGGTGATCTTCCTGGCGTGGTTCTACGCCACGCCCATCATCTACCCGCTGTTCTTCGTTCGCGAGGAGGCGCCTCAGTTCCTCGGCGTCATCCTCGCCAACCCCATGGCCTGGTTCGTGCGGCTGTTCCAGACGGCGCTGTACGGCGTCCCGGCGGCACGCCCCGTCCTGCCGAGCGATCCCGGCGCGCCGCCGCCGACCTGGCCCAGCTTGGAGGTCTTCGCCGTCTGCGCCGCCTGGGCCGTGGGGACGCTGGTGATCGGATATTGGCTGTTCAACCGGCTGGCTGTGACGTTCGCGAAGGAGGTCTAGGCGGCGATGCCTGACCGCAGCGACGTCGCGATCAGCGTTGAGGGCCTCCACGAGGTCTTCCGCATCTACCACCAGCGCCCGCCCGGCTTGAAGGAGCGGCTGTACCGGTTCAGCAGGTCCAACTACGAGCGCTTTCACGCCCTCAACGGCGTGTCGCTCGACGTGCGCCGCGGGGAGACCGTCGCGCTCGTCGGCCACAACGGGTCGGGCAAGACCACGCTGCTGAAGGTTCTCGCCCGCATCCTCCCGGCCGATGAGGGCAGCGTCCGGGTGGACGGGCGCGTCGCCACGCTGCTCGAGCTGGGCGCCGGCTTCCATCAGGACCTGTCCGGGCGGGAGAACATCTATCTCAACGGCGCGATCCTGGGCCTGACCCGCAAGGAGATCGACGCCGCGCTGGACTCGATCATCGACTTCGCGGGCGTCCGGGCGTTCATCGACACGCCGGTGCGCAACTACTCGTCGGGCATGTACGTGCGGCTGGGGTTCGCCATCGCGGTGCACGTCGACCCGGACATCCTCCTCATCGACGAGGTGCTCAGCGTGGGCGACGCCTCGTTCCAGGAGAAATGCCTCGAGCGGATGCGCGGGTTCAAGGACGCCGGCAAGACGGTCGTCCTGGTCAGCCACGATCTCGCGGCGGTCCGCTCGCTGTGCGACCGCACTGTGGTGCTGCACTCCGGCGAGATCGCCTTCGATGGGCCGACTGAGGAGGCGCTGGCCCACTACCAAACGCTGATGGCATTGTCCGCGCTGCCCGAGTCGGGCCAGCCGGCGCCGGACCGCGTCGGTGACCAGCGCGCCCGAATCGTCGCGCGCCGCCTCGACGTGCCAGGCCACCACGTCTCCCAGCCGATCCCCACCGGGGCGAAAGCGCGGATCGAGTTCGAGGTCGAGGCCGCGGATGACCTCCTCGCCGATGGCGGGCTGTCGGTCGGGATCGACGTGCGCCGCGCGGATGTCGGCCCGAGCGTGTACGAGACCCGGACGTCATGGCGCACGACCTACGTCGCGCCGCCGCCGCCCGGCAAGCGGCTCACTGCCGCGTTTGAGGTCGAGCTGCATCTGCTGACCGGCGCCTACTTCGTCGACCTGCTGGTCGCGAACGCGTCGAGCAACGTCGTGCACGACCGCTGGCTGTCCGCGATCGAGCTGGCCGTCAACGGCGAGTCGTATGAGTCCGGCGTGGCGCCGCTGAACGCGGCGATCAGCGTGGACAACCCCGACGGCGTCTGGCCGCCGGAGAGCCACCCGCCGCCGCTGGAGGAAGGCGGCCCGCGGCATCACCCGGTCCGCGACGGCCGGGAGCAGGCGCCCTGAGGACTCCGCCTGCCGTCCGGGCGGCACCTGGGGCGGGGGAGAGGGCGAGACGATGAGGGTCACCGCGTGCGTCGTCAGCTGGAACGACGCCGCGCATCTGGGCCCGGCGCTGGACAGCCTCGCGCGCCAGACGCATCCGGACCTGGAGATCGTCGTGATCGACAACGCCAGCGCTGACGACAGCGCGGCGGTCGCCCGCAGCCGCCCTGACGTGCGGCTGATCGCCAACCGCAGCAACCTGGGCTACTCGGGCGCGGCCAACCAGGCGGTGGGGATCGCGCGCGACGAGCACGCCAGCCAGGCGCTGCTCCTGTGCAATCCCGACGTGCGACTGGAACCTGACTACGTCAGCGCAGCAGTCGCTGCACTCGCCGGGGATTCCCGGCGCGCTGCGGTCCAAGGGCGCCTGTGGCGCACCGAGACCGACAGGGCCGGTCACAAGATCCTCGACACCACGGGACATCTCGCGTTCTCCACGCGGCTGTTCCGCAACCGGGGCGAGGGCCAGATCGACGCGGGGCAGTTCTCGGCGGTCGAGGAGATCTTCGGCGTCTCCGGTGCGCTGGCGCTGTATCGCGTGGCGGCGCTGGACGACGCGGCGTGCGCGGGTGAGGTGTTCGACGCCGACCTGTTCGCATTCTGGGAGGACGTAGACCTCGACTGGCGGCTGCAGCTGAGGGGCTGGCAAGCGTGGTACGAGCCGCAGGCCCGCGCATGGCATCAGCGCGGCGGCGCCGGCCCCCGGCGCACCGCGGTCGTGGAGCGGTTGAACTTCGCCAACCGATTCCTGGTCATCGCCAAGAACGACGACCCGGTCGCTCTCGCCCGGGCGCTTCCCGGCGTCACCGTGACCAGCGTGCTGAAAGCCGGCGAGCTCGCGGTCACCGTGCCGAGCGCGTTCCTGGGATCGTTCGCGCACGCCCGCCTGCTTCCAGCCGCGCTGCGCAAGCGCCGCCTCATCCAGTCCCGTGCCGCCGTTGATCCGGCGAGCGTGATTCAGCGCTGGTTCCGGCCGTTCGATTACGGCTTGTGGGCGCGAACCTGGTGGCTGCGCGTTCGCGGGCCTCGCGGATAGGCGGCCGCGTCACGTGGCGACGCCAGATTCGGTCTTGACGCGCTGATGCTTTCAAGCGCAGAATTACAACAACGTCATTCGCGGTCTGACCGAGCGAGATGACGGACATGGACGCCGACAGGAGGCCGGCCAGTGGTTCTGATCGAGACACTGCCGTGGGCTGGGCAGGCGAAATGCCTGCAGGCAGACCCCGACACCTTCTTCCCCGAGAAGGGCGGCTCCACGAGGGAGGCCAAGCGCATCTGCATTGGATGCGAGGTCCGCGACGAGTGCCTCGAGTACGCCTTGGCCAACGACGAGCGCTTCGGCATCTGGGGCGGGATGAGCGAGCGCGAGCGCCGCAAGCTCAAGCGCCTTGCGTCGTAGGTGGCCCGTCAGCCGTCACGGCTGACGGCCGGACGAACAGCCGCGCCGTCCGTCCCTCGAACGCCCATCCGATAGGATCGGCTGGCACGCCCCGGCATCTGGCGGCATGGTCGAGGATCCCCCTGCCGCTGGGGGCGCTCGCTGAGGTCCGGGGTCTGATCTCGCAAAGGGCTGCCTCGCTCTGATGTCCTCCACTGCCACCCCAACGATGCCGAGGATCGCGGCGATCCTCGTGGTCAACAACGGGCTCGAGTGGCTCCCGACCGCCCTGGGCGCCATCGTTGAGCAGCAGTACCCGGCGCTGGACCTGATCGTCGTGGACAACGCCAGCTCGGACGGCAGCGCTGAGCTGCTCGCGCGGCGCATTCCCGCCGATCGCCTGGTGACGATGGGGCACAACGTCGGCTTCGGGCGCGCCGTCGCCGAGGCGCTCAAGCATGAGGCGGTGGAGCGCGCCGACCTCGTGCTGCTTCTGCACGATGACGTCGCACTCGGCCCGGACGCGATCGAGCGGCTGGTCGAGGCCCTCGAGGCTGACTCTTCGCTCACCATCGTCGGACCGAAGCTGCGGGAGTGGAGCGAGGATCCGATCCTGCAGGAAGTCGGCATGACGATTGATCGCTTCGGCCGCGCCGAAACCCTGCTGGAGCCGGGCGAGCTGGATCAGGGGCAGCGGGACCGGCAGCGCGAGGTCCTGTATGTGTCGACCGCCGGGATGCTGCTGCGCAGCGACGCGCTGCGCGCTCTTGGAGGCTTCGACTTGCGGTTCCCTGCCATGCGCGACGACCTGGACTTGTGCTGGCGCGCGTGGCTCGCCGGGCATCGGGTCGAGATCGTGCCTGACGCAGTGGCCTACCACGCTGCCGGCACGGCCCGCATGGCGCGCAGGATCGGCAAGGGCAGATCGTGGGAGCCGCGCTACCTGGCGGAGCGCCACACCCTGGCGGCGCTGCTGAAGAACTACGGCCCCGCCCGCCTCGCGGTGACGCTGCCGTTCGTGCTCGCGCTGGCGCTCCTCAAGACCCTGGCATTCGTCGCCACGCGGCGATTCGGCGAAGCGGTGGCGGTGCTGCGCGCCTATGCCTGGAACGCGATCCAGCTGCCGAGGACCCTCCGCCGCCGGCGCGTGGTCCAGGCGCGGCGAGCGGTCCCCGACAGAGCCGTCATGCGCCTGTTCGCTCCCGGCCTGCCACGCGTGCGCTCCTACACCGAAGCGCTGTTCAACTGGCTGGCCGGGGGCAGCAGCCGGGCATTGGCCGAGGAGACCGAGCCCACGCTGGGGCCGCCCGCCGCCGACGAGTCAGGAGCTCAGGCGCTGCTCAGGTCGGTCCGCACGCACCCGACGGCGTACGCCAGCGCCATTCTCGGGGCCGCGTACCTGATCGGAATCATCCCGCTGCTCGGCCCCGGCCAGATCACGGGAGGCGACATCGCTGCATGGCCGCAGTCGGCCAGCGCGTTCCTGACGGCCTACGCCAATCCGTGGAGCGTCGAGCCGGCCGCCTCCGGGTTCTTCTCATCCCCGGTGATCGCGCTGATCGGCGCCTTGTCGTATCTGGCTGCGGGCAGCGTCTGGGCTGCCCAGCGACTCCTCGTGCTCGGCCTCGTCCCGCTGGCCTGGTTCTTCGCCCTTCGCGCCGGGCACCTGATCACCTCGCGTCCAGCGCCGCGAGTGCTGGGCGCCACGCTGTACGCGCTGTCCCCGGCCGTGCTGGCGCCGCTGGCGAACGGCCGCTACGGCGAGCTGATCGCGGCCGCGCTGCTGCCTGCGGTCGTGCTGGGGGCGGCCAATGCGACCGTCACCGACCGCCCGAGCGGCAGCGCTTGGCGAGCTGCTGCCCTGCTGGGGCTCGGGATGGCGATGATCACCGGCGCAGCGGCTGAGCTCGGCGCGCTGCTGTGGATCGCCTACGCCATCGTGCTGGCTGTGCTGATCGCGCGGCGGGACATCGGCCGGCCGCCGGTCATCCGGCTGGCGGTCGCCGGCGCGGGCGCGGTTGCGATCGTCGGCCCGTGGCTGTTCGGCGTGGTCCGGACTGGCACCGCGGCCGCGGTGATCGGCGGCCACTCGGAGCCCTCCGCGACGGCGGCGCTCCCCCTGATCAGCGCACTGCTCGCAGCTCCGGGCCTTCCGGGGGTCACGGGAGTGTCGGCGGCGCTGCTGCCCGCCGCCGCGGCCGCCGCAGCCGCGGCGGCGCTGCTGCTGGGCATGTCCACTCGGCCGCGGGCAGTCGCCTGGCTCGCGGGCATCGCCGCGGCCTGCGGGCTGACCGTGTGGGCGCTCGGGATCACTGGAGCGGACTGGCCGTCCGGGCCCGCGCTGCTGATCCCCGCTGCGCTGGCGTACGGGGGTCTGGGCGTGATCGCCGCCCGCTGCCTCGTCCTCGGGCTGCGGACCCATTCGTTCGGGGTGCGTCAGGTCGCCGTGGTGCTCGTGGGGCTGGTCCTGACCGCGGGGGTGGTCGCAGGCGCCCTGCGAGTAGCGAGCGGGCCCTGGGAGCGGCTGTCGCGCGGGGCCGAGCTGCTCCCTGCCTTCGTGGTGGCGGACGAGCCCGATGTCGGCCCGTACCGCATCGTGCTCGTCTCCGGCGATCTCAATGAGGTGCGCTGGGATCTCACGGCGTCACGCGGACCGTCGATGGAGCAGTTCGGCGCCGTGGAGAGTCGTGAGCTGCTCGATTCCGTCTCCCAGGCCGTGGCCGCGGCCGCGGGCGCAGCGGACGTGCGAGGCGGCGGCCAGCTGGGGCTGGTCAATGTCCGCTACCTCGTACTCGCCGACGCCGAGCCCTCACAGCAGCTGCGCGCCGCGCTCCTGCGCCAGCCGTCCTTGGAGCCGCTGCCATCCCATGACGGGCGCGTGTTCCGCGTCCGCTCGTGGATGCCGCGAGCCGCCATTGTCCCCAGGGCGCTTGCCGATTCGCTGCTGGAGCGCGGCGAGCGGCCGGAGGCGTTGTCCGGCGAGCACATGCTCCGGCGGGTGCGCGGCGGTCTGTACCGGGGAGGCGTCGCACCGGATGAGCAGGGCCTGCTGGTGGTCAGCGAGGAGGCCTCCCCGCTGTGGCAGGCGCGCGTGAACCCGGGGGGCCGCCTGGAGCGCGTCCCCCTTGGCCCGATCAACGCCTTCTCGATCGGCGATCGAGCCGGCAGCGTCGAGGTGCGCGCTCGGTCGGCGGCACATCGGCTCATCGTCGGCGCGCAGATCGTCGTCGTGCTGGCGCTTGTGTCGCTTGTGCTGCGTCCGCCCGGGATCACCCAGCGGCGCCAGGAGCGGATCATCGCCCGCGGACTGCCTTCGGGCGTGGCGTCAGGCACCTCGTCAGGTCAGGCGGCGGACGGCGCTGCGGCCCCGGCAGATCACCTTGAACGTCCCGGGTCTGAGGCCGGCGGCGAGGATGGCTCGTCTGGAGAGGCGACTCCCGAGGTGCTGCGGTGATGGCGAGGGGCCGTCTGTCTCGTCCCGCCGGCGCCTTGCTCGTCATGGGGGTGCTGATCGCCGCGGCGTCGCTCGGCGAGCTCTGGCTGACTCCGCCGTCGCCAGCGGTCGCCGGCCCGGTTCCCCAGGCCGTGCCGGAATCAGGGGTCTGGTACTGCCCGGGCGCAGCCATCGGGGCGGGGACGGCAGCGGTGACAGTCGCGGCCATCGGTGAGGAGCCTGCTGAGATCACTGTGACCCGCTACGGCGCGCCCGCGGGCGACGAGCCGGCGGCCAGCGACCACGCGCCGTCGAGCGACGAGTCCGGCGAGCAGTTGACCGTCAGCCCGGGGGAGCAGGCCGAGGTGGTGCTGGAAGGCCCGGACGCCTCGGCGGCGGTCGCGGTCCACTGGCGCGGGGGCCCCGCAGTCGCGACGTGGCGCGTCCAGGGCGTTCCGACAAGCCGGGCCATCTGTCAGCCGGCGTCAAGCCAAACATGGGTCATGACCGGCTTCGACACCGCGGCCCATTCGCGATCGCACCTTCGGCTGTTCAACCCGTTCAGCGAGGACGCGGTGGTCAGCATCTCGTTCGGCACCCAGGATGGTCTGGAGCAGATGCGCATCAGCGAGAGCGTGCCTGTTCCCGCCGGCAGCGTCACCACGCTGGACCTCAACGAGTATCAGCCCGAGCGGGAGGACCTCGCCGCGCTGGTGACGGTCAGGGCGGGGCGGGTGGTCGCCCAGGGCCTGCTGGCGCCGGCGCCCATCCCCGAAGGCCAGCTGCCGCACGGGCTCGTTGCGCTGACGGCTGCGGGGGGGCCATCGAATGAGTGGTCGTTCGCCTTCGCCGCCGCCGCGCCGGGGCAGTCGTCCTGGCTGAGTGTGTTCAATCCCAGCGAGCGCGACGCGGACGTCGAGGTCCAGGTCAGTGACCCGTTGCCGGAGGGCTCAGCGCTGCTCGACGAGCGCTCGATCCCGGCGGGGACGGTGCTGCGGATCCCGCTGAGCGAGGTGTCCGCCACGCCGCAGTTCGGCGTGTCGCTGCAGGTCCTCAACGACGCGCCGGTGGTGGTGACGCGGTTCGCCTCGCTGGAGAGCGGATCCGTCGGCGCCTCGCTGGGTGCGGCCGCCGCTGCGGATTCCTGGACGGTGACCGGCGCGGTCGCCTCCGCGCTCAGCATCTACAACCCGAGCGGGGAGACCGTGACCGCCACGGTCGCCGTCCGCGGCGCGCCGCAGGAGTGGAGCGCGATCCGGCTGCTGGCGAACCAGAGGATCTGGATCGACCTTGCAGAGGCAGGGGGCGACTGGGAGTACCCGGTGATCGTCGACGCGGACCGCCCGGTCGTGGCGGGGATGCACGCGGGCCCGGCCGAGATCGACAGCGCCATGTGGGTGCTGGAAGGGATCCCCGGGCCGATGTGGGCCGGATCGGGCCTGCGTCCCAGCGTCCGCCGCGACCCGCTGCTGGCCACCGTTGCGCGCAACTGGAGCGCCGCCGGCGTGCTGCCGCCCGAGGTCTCACCGACCGCTGCCCCAGCCGTGGAACCGGACACCACTCCGACCCCGACCCCGACCGGCTCGTAGCGCCTGCATCTGCGCCGCGGCCGTGCCGGCCGCTAGGGCGCCTGGTCGTCGTCCCATGGGTCTTCGGGGTCTGGGATCCCGAGCGCGTGCGCGATCGCCTCGATCGCGGCTGACCGAACCGCCTCGGCCAAGTCGTAGCGCGAAGTGGCGCGCGCCTCGAGAGCGCGCCGGTACAGAACCAGACGGGCGACGCCCCCGTCGCCGCCGGGCTCAAACCGCGCGAGCTTGACCGTTCCCCCCGCCCGCGACTCGGCCCGGCCCGGGACATCCTCGACCTCCACGACCATCGCCCCTGCAGCCTCGAGCACGCGGTTGGGCAGGGTCGCAGGGATCTCCGAGGCCAGCTGACGGAACCGGCGTGCGTCCCGGGCCCGAAAACCGTCCGGGGGCCGACGCCGCGGGTCGTTGTCCGTGCGCCCGGAGCGTCCGTGTGCATCGCGCATTCGCGAATCGTAGGGGTGGCGCGACGTGCCTGCGCGCACGCGCTGCGTCGCATGCTGGCAAATCACATGGTCGTGATCTACCGTGCCCGCATGGCTGATGAGATCCGCACCTGCGCGCGCACCGGATGCAGGTGGCCCGCCTCCGCCTCGCTGTCGTTTCGCTACGCCAGTCGCCAGGTCTGGCTGCTCGACCTCGAGCGAGCCGCGCATCCGTCGACCTACGACCTGTGCCCGCACCACGCCGACTCGCTGACGGTGCCCAACGGGTGGGCTCGGGTCGACCAGCGCACGCCACAGCCTGTGGTCGTCGAGCCAGCGGGGCGCGACCTCGCCGGCTCGTACGGCCCGACGGTGGCCCGTCCCATGGAGGCGGTGCGCTCTGGCGAGCGCCGTAACCGCTACGCCCAGCTGTGGGCGCGCCTTCCGTCGCTGGCAGCCGAAGTCGCCCAGACCACACCCGGCGGCGCACCGGGGCCCTCAGGTTCGCGCGAGGAGCAGCGGCAAGATGTTGTGCTCAACGACGAGGGCGGGCAGCTCGCGATCCCGGTGGACGACTATCGGGACGGCGACGGGGTCGTGGTGCCGATCGGTATGGCCGGGGCGCGTCGGCGCGGCGATCGGGACGGGTAACCGCCGCGAAAGCGCGATCGGGATGGCAGCGCCTCGGGGCAGGGCGAACGTTTCTGCGGGTCGCTAGAGCAGCACGCACAGTAGCTGCACGGGCCCGTGCCGCAACCTTGATCGTCTTGCTGTGAGTGAATGCAACATCAACGCGGAGTGCGTCGTCCCGTCGATTCGCGGGCGAAAATGTCTGCGATATTGCAGTGATATAGGCGGTGTATGCGGATCTTCTGACCGACGATGCGCGGTGGACTACAGGAAGGCTAGTCATTTCGTGCGCGAGAAACCGCCCAAGAGGGCGATGCAGAGGAAGCGCCGATCTGTCGATTGAACAGGCAACGCCGAAGCGACAAGCCCAAAGGAGAGGTAACGATGCGTGACTGCCCGAACTGCGCGTCGCACGACCTGGTGAACGTCGAGCTTCAGCTCGGCGGCGAGCCCGTCAACTTCGCACACTGCCGCCGGTGCGAGCACCGCTGGTGGAGCGATGTCGAGGGTCGCGGCATCATCGCCCTCTCCGACGTCCTAACCAAGGCTGCGGTCGCCTGACAGATCTGCTCGGCGAGCCGGGCAGCTCGCCCGCAATCTCATAGCCCCCCATGGCACGGCCCCGGATCGAGCGCACAGCGCCGCCGGGGCCGTCCCAATTTCCCTAGTTGTCGGTTCGCGGCCTCAGGACGCAGCCCACGCCAGCAGGTGCACCGCCTTCGCGTGCACCGACGCGATTGTGAGAGTGCGATCTGCGAGGTGCGCTGACGTCCACGTTGTTCCTGGATCTGCGATGTCAATGCGCCAGCGCTGCTGACCGTCGCCCGCGCCGAACCCGCAGACGCTCC
>DATKBU010000046.1:0-3048 GCA_035513815.1 Egibacteraceae bacterium | reverse complement strand
CGCACTCCATGGGTCGCGCACACGTACCTGGGCCACCGCAACGCTGATCCCCGCTACGTCATTCAGCGTCCCCTGGCCGTCGCTCGCGCCGAGCGCGATCTGCGTCGCACGGCCAACCAGCGACCGCAGCGGCTGCTGCTGCATCGGGAGGCGTCGCCGGTGAGCCGCGGAGGAGTCGAGGCCCGGCTGCTGCGCCGCGCGGAGTTCGCCGTCTATGACTTCGACGACGCCCTGCAGTGGGACGACGGCGCTGGCAGCATCCTGCGTCGCAGCTTTCCCAAAGCACCGAAGGCCCTCCTCGCCGTGCAGCTCGCGGATCGAGTGATTGCCGGAAACGCCACCCTTGCCGACTGGGCCTCGGACCACAGCGACGACGTTGTGATCATCCCCAGCTGCGTATCGGTTGAGGATTACGCCGAGAAGCGTGACTACGCCGTCAGCGACCCGCCGCGGCTGGGCTGGATCGGGACGCCGTCGGAGGAGAAGCAGCTGCTCTCCATCGCCGAGGCGCTGTCGACGGTGCATCGGCGGACCGGGGCGCGGCTGACCATCATGGGCGGCACGGACCGGCGGCTGGGACGCCTCGAACGCATGGTGGACCGCCTCCCATGGTCCGAAAGGGCGCAGGGCGGCTTCCTCCGCACGCTTGACATCGGTCTCATGCCGCTCGTCGACGAGCCGTACGAGCGGGGCAAGTGCGGCTACAAACTGCTCCAGTACGCTGCGGCTGGCCTGCCCGCCGTCGCGAGCCCGGTCGGAGTCAGCAGCGACATCCTGGCCCTGACGGGGATGCCCGCGCCCGACAGCGAGCGCGACTGGGAATCGTGCCTTGCCGAGCTGTTGTCCGTCTCGGCGGAGGAACGCGCTTGGGTGGGCTCGCGCGCCCGGACGATCGCGCAGATGCACTATTCCTACGACGCCTGGCTGCTCCGCTGGGAGCGGGCTGTCGGAGTCCGTGCTCCCATGCCGACGCGGGGCTAGGGAATCCGCTATGACGGCTTCTGTCGCCATCGTGATCGTCAATTGGAACACAGGGCGCTATTTGCAGGCGTGCCTGGAGGCGGTGGCCAAAGCGGATGCCGACGGCTACCGACTGGCGAGCGTCTGCGTGGTCGACAACGCGTCCCGCGACGCCTCGCTGAGGGGTGTGGAGAGTATGCCGCTGCCGCTCACAGTGATCAGGAATCCTGACAATCGTGGCTTCGCGGCCGCCTGCAACCAGGGAGCAGCGGCGACCAGCTCCGAATACCTTCTGTTTCTCAATCCCGACACCCGGGTCTATTCTGACGCGCTCGCCCGCGCAGTCGCATTCATGGAGAGCGACGCGGCCGCCGACGTCGGGATCTGCGGAGCGCAGATGGTCGACGCGGCGGGCGCACGCATACCGTGCTGCTCCCGATTCCCGACCGTCCGTGTGCTGCTGGGCAGAATGACTGGCCTGAATCGGTTGGTGCCGGCCCTGTTTCCCGCTCAAGAGCTCAGCCTGGCGGAGACCGCGCGCAGTCGGCCAGTCGATCAGGTCATCGGCGCGTTCCTGCTTGTCCGCCGGCCGCTGTTCGAGGCTCTCGGCGGCTTCGACGAGCGCTTTTTCCTCTACTTCGAGGAGGTCGACCTCTGCTACCGGGCGCGAGCGAAGGGATTTCAGTCATATCTGGTCACCGAGGCGCTGGCCTTTCACGAGGGACAGGTCAGTTCGAAGCAGGTCCGGGCGGAGCGCCTCTTTCAGGGCCTCCGCAGCCGGAGCGAGTTCCTCCACCAGCATTGGCCCCCCTGGCGGGCCTATCTGATCGACGTTCTGACGCTCGTCGTCGAGCTGCCCATGCGATGCGCGGTCGGGCTGGCGTCGCGACGGCCGGGGCGGGTGTCCGAAACCACGCGCGCGTCCGCGGCGTTCTGCACGTATGTGATGTCGCGCAGGACACTGATCCGATCAGAACACGCGTCTTCAGAGGCGAGAGTGCCGTGAAGCCTTTGCCCAAATCGTCGTTCCGCTGCCCGGACTGCCGTCAGGCCGCCCTTCGCTTCAGCGAAGATCGGGTTGTTTGTGATAGCTGCGCAAGCGTCTTCCCCGTCGTCAACGGCAACCCGGTGCTCCTGGCGCACGACAACCCCTTCTTCCCTGTCGTGGCCGCCGCGAGGCCTCCAGAGACGAGCTGGATTCGCAGGGTTCGCCGCCTTGTCCCCCGCCCCGGAGTCAACCTCAGTCGCACCCCCTCGCTGCGCTTGCTCGTCGAGGAGGCTGCCCGCCGCAACGGGGCGTTCGTGCTCGTCGTGGGCAGCGCGGAGCAGAAGAACGAGCTCGCCGATCTGTTCGCCGCCTACCCAACCGTCACGCCTGTCTACAGCGACGTCGATCCCGATGCGCACGTCGATCTGTACTGCGACGCGCAGGAGCTGCCCTTCGTCGACGGGACCTTCAGCGCGGCGATCATCACTGGAGTGCTGAACTCGACGCCGTATCCCGAGCAGGCAGTCGCGGAACTCCAGCGAGCGCTCGCCGAGGGAGGACTGGTCTACTCAGAGGCGCCCTTCGTCCAGCACGTGGCGTTCGGCGCCCACGATTTCCACCGCTTCACGCTGGCCGGCCACCGGCATCTGTTCCGCCGCTTTCGCGAGATCTCCAGCGGCATGGTCGCGGGACCGGCAACGGTTCTGTACTGGGCTGTGGAGAGCTTGGTCCTCACCCTCCTGCCAGCGCGGGGCCGGTTGGTGGGCAAAGGGCTCCTGCGCACCTGCCTGTCGTGGATCAAGTATCTGGATTACCTTCTGCGGAGGCGGCCTGCGGCGGTGGACGGGGCATCGAACACGTACTTCCTCGGGCGACTGGAGTCCGGCTACGAGGCCGACTACTACTCCGTGGTCAGTCGCTATGAAGGCGATCCCCGCATCGCTGTCGCTGTGGCGGACGGCGGTGATCCCAGTCGGCGCTGATTTCGGAAGTCGGTCTGTCGGTCCAGATGGTGCATGAGCGCCGCGGAGAGCGGTTAGACATTCCTGGCGATCACGGTCTCGGCCAGCTGGCGCCATCCCTGGAGACCGACAGGAGGC
>DATKBU010000045.1:0-4485 GCA_035513815.1 Egibacteraceae bacterium | reverse complement strand
CGGCGCTGATGGCGGGCGAGAACGTGAGCGAGCCGATCGTGCGCAAAGTGTTCTCGACGGCTTTGGACTACGTCGTCCATTGCGATCTGGACGACATCAACCGCGTGGGATCCGGCGAGGGCATCCGCAGGCAGGTGACAGAGATCATCGCGATGGTCCCCAGCCTGCATGACAGCTTCTCGACCGAGCCCCTCTTCCAGCGAGGTGCGCTCGGCAAGCCGCTGGAGTGGACCGGCGCGCTGCCCGTCGACGCAGAGCTCATCGAGCGATCGCTTCCGCCCGGCTTGACGCTGCGGGGCATCCTCGAAGGGCGGGTGAGCCCGCTGTGATCCTGCTGGCCGCGCTTTCCTCGGCTTTCGCCGTGTACATCGCACTGGGGCTCGCGACAGGCAGGGCACCCCAGCTGACGCGGCCTCGCCGAGCGCGCCCCGACCAGAGTCAGACCTGGCTGCTCCAGGCCGGGCTCAAGCTCACGCCGGCTCAATTCTGGGCGGGCAGCGCAGCGCTCGCCGCCGCTGCATTCCTCCTCGTTGCGCTGATGACCACGACCCCCGCCGTGGCTCTGGCCCCCGCGCTGTGGGCAGGGCTTGTCCCTCGGGTCTATTTCGCCCGCCAGCGAGCGCGGCGCCTGCGCGAGATTCAGCAGGCTTGGCCTGACGGGCTGCGGCAGCTGGTCGCCGGGATCGCAGCCGGCATGTCGCTCCCGCAGGCGATGGCGGATCTCGCAAGCGTCGGACCGGAACCGCTCCGCCGTGCGTTCAGCCGCTTCCCCTCGCTGGTCCGGGTGGTCGGAATGACTCCGGCGCTCGAGCTGGTCCGAGAGGAGCTCGCCGACCCCACGTCTGACCGAGTGATTGAGGTCTTGATCCTCGCTCACGAGCGAGGCGGCCGCATCGTCAGCGACATCCTGCGGGACCTGGCCGAGGCCACGACCCAGGATCTGCAGGCCCTCGAGCAGATCGCCACGGACAGCCTCGAGCAGAAGATCAACGCGCGCGCCGTCTTCGCGCTGCCGTGGATTGTCCTGCTCGCCCTGACCGCCCGGCCAGGGCATTTCCGCGAGTTCTACCGCTCGCCGGGGGGTCTGGTGGTGGTCGTCATCGCCGGCGCACTCAGCCTCGTCGGGATGGCGATCGTGGCGCGTCTGAGTCGCGATCCCGTCGAGCAGCGAGTGCTCGGCCGTCCGCATGAGCCTGTCACCGGACGGGAGCCGGCATGAGTGCGCCGGACTGGAGCTTCGAGCTCGCCGCAGCGATCAGCAGTGCGGTGGCCGTGGGCGCGTTCGCTCGGGTGATCGCTCCGCCCACCCCGCGCCTGGCGCCGCGACTTCGCCCGTACACCCAGGCCACTCGGTCCAGCCTCGGTCGGCGCGTGGACGCGCTGGCCTGGTCACCCGGCGGGCTGCTGACTGGCGGCAGCCTGCAACGGCTTGTCGGTCCGATCTTGAGTCGTCTCGCGCAAGGGCTCGCGCGCCTCGTCGACAGCGCCAGCGACGAGGCGCTGCTGATCCGACTTCACCAGGCGGGGCTGCTGAGCGAGGTCCCAGAGGTGCGCAGAGCGCATGAGTACCGGGTTCGTCAGCTCGGCTCGGCGGTGATCTGGTCGGTCGGTGTGAGCGCCGGAGGCTTTGTGATCTCCGACAGCGCCGCGGCGGTGCTCGCCGCAGCGATCCTCGGCTTCATTGTCGGCGTGACGCGCTGGCGGGCGAAGATCGACCGAGGAATCCAGGACCGTCGGCTTCGATTGTGCGTGGAGCTGTACACCATCAACCAGCTGCTGGCGATGCACGTTCGCGTCGGCGGCGGGGTTGTGCAGGCGCTCCAGCAGGTGGTCGAGCGCGGAACCGGCGCGGTGGTCAGCGACCTGTCCGACGTGCTGCTCGCCCATCGCAGCGGGCGCAGGATCGGCGAGGCGCTCGAGCACGTTGCGCAGATCACCCCCGAGCCGCATGCCGCCAGGACCTATCGGCTGCTGGCGAAGGGCGCCGAGCTTGGCGCCGACTTGGGAGAAGGGCTCCGCGCGCTCAGCGAAGACATTCGCAGCCAGCGAGTTGAGGCGTTTAAGCGCGCCGCCACGCGGCGCCGGGCGGCGATGCTCGTGCCGATCATCGCGATCCTCGCGCCTGTGATGCTGCTGTTCATCGCCGCGCCGCTGCCTTCAATCGTCCTTGGCGGGCGCTAGCGCCTGCCGCCATCTATGAGAGGAGCAAGAGCATGATCAGTGTCAGCCAGGAACACGTCGCCGGAATCAGAGCCGAGCTGCGCAGCGGCGAGTCTGGATTCAGCACCGCGGAGCTGCTCGGCAACGCCGCGCTGGGCATCGCCGCGCTGGTGGCGGTCTGGGCGCTGCTCGAGGCCCTGGGGGTGCAGGTGGTCGCCTGGATCACCGCTCAGATCGTTGGTGGCTGAGCGACTCGCCATTCGTCGCGACGGCGGCTACCTGACGGTTCAGTTCCTGTTCGCGGTCGCGCTGTCGCTGATCCTGCTCACCGCGATGGCCAACCTGATCGTGTTCCAGTACGGGCGAGGCGTGGTGCGCGCTGCCCTCGACGAAGGCGTTCGCGCAGGCTCGCGCGTCAACATCGATGCCGCCAGCCACTGCGAGGCCAGAGTCCGGAGCGCGCTGAGCGACCTCCTGGGCGGCCGGATGGGTGCGGATGTGGCGTTCCTCGGCTGTGCCGAGGACGGCCGGCAGGTCCAGGCACGTGCGGACGTGGCGTTTCGCGGCTGGCTGCCGATGGTCCCTGACTGGGCGTTCTCGCTCGGGGCAACCGCGGTGAAGGAGCGTGAGCCCGATGCCGACTGATGCTGCGGCTGGCCCGGCCTGGCGGCATTCAGTCGGTTCCCGGGCGCGGAGGGCCGGCCGTTCACCGGCGCAGGGCGCAGGCCGCACCCGCGGATCGGTGCCGGTGGAGTTTGCGCTCGGCGCGGGAGTCCTGGTCCTTCCCGTCGCGATGCTGGTCCTCGTCTTTCCGACTTGGATTGAGCGGCAATCCGCCGCCCGCCTCGCCGCTCAGGAGGCCGCGCGAGCAGTCGTGCTGGCCGATGACTGCGCGGACGGGCGCCGCAGCGCGGCGCTGCTGGTGGAGGAGATCGCCGCGAACCACGAGCTGGCGGACGGGCTGACGCTGACTCAGCCGGCTGGATGCGCTGGCGAGCTCGCGCGGGGGGCGATCGTGACTGCGACGGTAACCGTGCAGATGCCGCTCACCGCGATCCCGCTCATCGGGAGGGCCGGGGGGTTCTCGTGGACGGTCAGCCACAGCGAACGGGTGGATCAGTATCGGAGCCTGCCATGATGTCCGCGGGGCCGAGCAGCGAGTCCGGAACCATCACACTGTGGATGCTTGGACTGTGTGTTGCGCTGCTGTTCCTGGGAGGCGTGAGTCTCGATCTGTGGCGCGCGGCCAGCGAGCGCAGGTCGGTGACCGGGATCGTGGACGCGGCGGCGATCGCCGGCGCTTCCGGCATCGACGAGGCTCACTTGCGCGCAACCGGTGAACTCCGCCTCGACCCTGGGCGAGCCCAGGACTTTGCCGTCGCCAGCCTCGCGAGCCACAGCGAGTCGGTCATTCACCCCTCCGTCGTCGTGGCCTCCGACGGTTCAGCCATCACGGTCGCCGGTTCGCGCGACGTCCCATTCACCCTTCTGAAGGTGCTGATGCCCGGCCTCCAGCCGCTTCAGGTCCAAGCTCAGGCAACGAGCTCGCCGAGGAGCGCAAGCCCATGACGAGAACCCACCACGCCCGCACCGCGGCAGCAATCGCGTTGGTCGCCGCAACCCTTTCTTCGTGCACGTCGGATCCTCAACCGACGGCGGCGCCGACATCGACCGTGACAGCTGTGGCGACCCCGACGCCGACGCTCGAGCCGACGCTCAAACCGGCCAGTCCAACGGCGACTCCTACACCTACGCCGTCGGTGTCTGTTCCACCTGGGAATGAGCCGCCGCCGCCTCTGGAGTTAGTGGGCGAGGACTTCGAGGCGATAGTGCGGAGTTTCGAGGCCTACCGCTCATGGGCGCTGTCCAATCCCGCGCCAGGGCTGCTCCGTGACATCTATCACGACGATTGTCCCTGCATGGAACAGGAGCGGCTCCTCGCGCACTACAACGAAGAAGGATTGCGCTGGATAGGGGAGCCGCTCACCGTCATTAGCGTCGATGTGGTCGACCAATCACATCCGAACACTGTCATCCTGCGCGTCGTCTATGAGGGTCCGGAACCGTCCTTCATCATCAACGCCGACGGCGAGATCCTAGAGAACGTCGATCCCGATCCCCGCTTTACGGAAGACGATGTCTTTGTGCGAGAGGACTCCGAGTCACCGTGGCAACTCATCGATTTTGTTGACCACGGACCGGTCGACATTGACGAGGAGGACGCCGATGCGTAGGCGGCTTCTAGTCAAGGGAACGGTGGTCGGTTGGCTCGTCGTGTCTCTCCTGGCCATAGCTGCTAGCCAGGCCTTCGCCGGGCGGCGGCAG
>DATKBU010000044.1:0-4163 GCA_035513815.1 Egibacteraceae bacterium | reverse complement strand
GAGATCGGCGTACATCAATCTGGAACTCCATTGCTGTAGTTATCAGTTGATCTGGAAAAAATTCCCAGTTTCCATCGCTGCAGGTCCTGGCGCTGTCCGCGCCGTGCGAGGTGGCTTCGCCGCCCAGTTTTCGCCTTGCGGTTATGACCACGCATGACCTGCGTGTGAGTGCGTGTGACGGGTGGCGTATTCTGAAGGTAAGGACAACCTAAGGACGATGCCGTGCTCGTGTGCCATTGCAGGGCCGTGAACGACTCCCGCATCCGCGAGGAGGTCGCTGCCGGTGCGCGCGACGAGTTCGACATCGCGCAGCGCTGCGGCGCCGGCAGCGAGTGCGGTGGCTGCGTCCCCGCGATCAGCCGGCTCCTCGGCGAATGCGCCGGCTGCCCGGTGCGCGCCATGGAGCCGACCCTTGTGGACGCCGTTCGCCGGTAGGCTCTTTGTCCATCGGCGGAACCGACACAAGGAGACCGGTCAAATGCAGGGAAGCCCGCGGGTCATCGAGCTGCTCAACGAAGCGCTTACTGCCGAGCTGACCGCGATCAACCAGTACTTCGTCGCCTCCAAGATGGCGGCCGACTGGGGCTACGACAAGCTCGCCGACTATGACCGCAAGGAGTCCATCGAGGAGATGGAGCACGCGGAGAAGCTGATCGAGCGGATCCTCTTCCTCGACGGCGTGCCCAACATGCAGCGGCTGTTCACCGTGCAGGTGGGCGAGACGGTGCTCGAGCAGTTCCAGGCGGATCTCGAGATGGAACGCGGTGCGGTCGAGCGCTACCAGCGGGGGATCGCGCTGTGCGCGGAGGAGGGCGACCCCGGCACCCGCACGCTGCTTGAGAGCTACCTGCGCGACGAGGAGCACCATGTCGACTGGCTGGAGACCCAGTTCGTCGCCATCGAGCAGCTCGGTTTCGAGAACTACATGCTGCGCTGGGTCTGAGCAGCGCGGCCGGGATCCCCGGCTCGCTCGAGCGCCCGCGCGACCTTGGCGACCAGAGGGTGCGCGGGCAGGTCCTCGAGCAGGATCGCGCGCTCGCGGCCGTCCACAGATCCCCACAGCGGAAGCCGCCAGTTCGGGTACTCGTCGACGGTCGCGGGAAGGTTCGGCTGGCGCGGGTCTGCTATCGCGTCCCACAGCGCGCCGGCGACCAGCAGCGACGGCGTGCGAGCCAGGAACGCGTGCATCGCGACGACTAGATCCTCCACCGTCGGGTTGTCGCCGACCAGCCCTGCGCGGCTCAGGAGCTGGATCATCTCGGCTCGCTCGCGGACCTTCGCCTGCCGCTCGGAGTCGGCTGTCGTGTGCTCGCGCAGCAGCCCGAGCTCGGCTCTGGCGCGCACCTCCTCATCGACCCACCACCCCGCGGCAGTCGGCAGATCGTGCGTGGTGACGGTGGTGAGCGCGAGCTCCGGGTAGTCCTCGACCGGCAGGGGCCCGGTCCCGTCGGCGGTGCGCTCGAAGTACAGCACGCAGGAGCGGAGGACGCCGCGTTCTCGCAGCGCACCGCGCACTCCGGGGCCCACGGTTCCCAGGTCCTCGCCGATCATCATCGCGCCAGCTCGCTGCGCTTCGAGCGCCAGAACGCCGAGGAGCGCATCGGAGGGATAGCGGACGTACGCGCCGTCGGCCGGAACAGAGTCCTCGGGGATCCAGAACAGGCGAAAGAACCCGAGGATGTGATCGATGCGGATCCCTCCAGCATGGCGGAGGACCGAACGCAGCATGTCGCGCAGCGGCGCATAGCCCGTCTCGGCGAGGCGCTCGGGCAGCAGCGGCGGCAGCGCCCAGTCCTGGCCGTGCTGGTTGTAGACGTCCGGGGGCGCGCCGAGCGACACGCCAGACGCCAGGTGATCCTGGAGCGCCCACGCGTCCGCCCCACCGGGATCGACCCCTACGGCCAGGTCATGAATGATCCCGATGGGCATGCCGGCAGCGCGAGCCTCAGACTGCGCGGCGGCGAGCTGCTCGTCGCACAGCCATTGAAGCCACGCGTGGTAGTCGACGCGCCCGGATAGCTCGCGGCGCGCAGCCGCGACGGCTGGCATGCGCGGATGCTGCAGCTGGGCGGGCCATGTCCGCCAATCGGCGCCATGACGCTCGCTGAGCGCGCAGAAGGTGGCGAAGTCCTCAAGCCCTTGGCCCTCCCGCGTGCGGTAGCGCGCGAACGCCGCACGCCGATCCGGCGACGGCTTGACCGCGTGGAGCAGCTCCAGCGCGGCGGCCTTCGCCCGGTGCGTCGCATCCCGGTCGATCTGCGGCGCGCTGTTGAGCCCGTGCGCCGCGGCCGCCATCTGCTCCATCAGGATGCGATCGCCCGCCGTTAGGCCCGCGACCTCCGGCACGACCTCGACGGCCAGATACAGCGGATTGGTGAAGCGCCGGCTCGACGGGAAATACGGCGACGCCTGCTGCGGCACGCCAGGAGCGGCCGCGTGCAAGGGGTTGCAGAGCACGAAGCCGGCGCCGCGCTCTGCGCTCCATCGCGTGAGCGAGCGCAGATCGTCCAAGTCGCCCACGCCCCAGCTGGACCTCGACCGAGTCGCGTAGAGCTGGATCATCCATCCCCAGCAGCGGCCATGCGGTGATTCCGCCGGGCCCAGCGGGCACCGAGGAGGCGTGACGATGACCCTGCCTTGCTCCTCGCGGCTCCAACCCTGGCTCATCGCCCGCACGGTGAGGGCGTGGTAGCCGACCGGAAGATCTGCAGGGAGCCGGGCGAGGCCTTCGCCGATCGCCACGCCGTCGATGGTGTGCTGCTCGTCATGGCGCAGCTCGACGTGCAGCTGCCGCAGGCCGCCGTCCTCGAGTGTCAGCTCCGCCTCGACCAAGCCATCGGCGGGCACGTGCAAGACGGCGGAGCGTTCCTGGCCCGCCGTCACGACGGTCGAAGGCGGGGCCAGCCGCCGCCATGCTGCCGCACGAAGGTTCACCAGCGCCTGCTCGGCGGCGACCTCGTCATGCGCCTGCAGGCCCATCGCAACGAGAATCGCCTGCACGGTGGAGACGGGCGCTGCGCGTGGCGCGCCGGATTGGTCCGTGTAGCGGTGCTCAATCCCGCATGCCGTCGCGAGCGCGGCTAGGTGCGCAGGCAGGTCTTCGTCGTTCAATTCGCCTCGCTGGCCCGCCGCGTGCGAGCACCGCGGCGAGAGGGTGCCGCTGGCCGGAGTCGGCCAGCGGTCAATGCGTCAACCGCTCTGCGTCTTCTGGAAGATCTCGTCGATCTCGTCGATCAAGTCAAGCAGCTTGGTGGCCACGGCGGCATCCGTCGAGTGCTTGGACTCTCCGGCCGCCTTCGTCGCCCGCCAGAACAGGTCGTGGAGGTTCGGGAACTGCTCGAGATGGTTGGGCTTGAAGTAGTCGGTCCACAGCACCCATAGATGGTGCTTGACGAGTTCGGCGCGCTCCTCCTTGATGACGAGCGCCCGCGTGCGGAACACCTCATCGTCGGAGTCGTGGTATTTGCCGATGATCTTCTCGATCGACTGCGCCTCGATGCGCGCCTGGGCAGGGTTGTAGACGCCGCAGGGCAGATCGCAATGGGCGTAAGCGATGCGAGGGGCGCTGGCGCGATCGACGAGCGTGAGCAGACGGTTGGCGAACAGCATGGCTGGTACTCCTTGAGTCGCGACAAGCGGGATGGATAGAGCCCGCCCGTACTCTATCCCGATGTCTTCGAGGAAAACCCGATCAGGGAGGCGCGCAGCCGTCATCGCATCGGCGGCGGCGATCGTCGTCGGCGCCTCGGTGGTCCGGATGTTCGGCCGGTTCGCCGTCGCGGGCGACAGCATGCGCCCTGCCCTCGAGCCCGGCGATCGGCTGATCGTAGGACCGTTGGGGCGGCTCTCGCGTGACGCGATCGTCATCGTCAGCGACCCGCGACGGCCCGAGCGTCAGATGGCCAAGCGCATCGTGGCCCTGTCGGGCGAGACCGTCGTCATCGAGGGCATCGAGATCACCGCCGGCCCCGGCGAGGTCGCCGTCATCGGCGACAACCTCGCGGCCAGCACCGACAGCCGAACGTTCGGCGCGATTCCTACCGGACTGGTCACCGCGCGCGCCTGGTACCGGTACGCCCCGGAGCACCGCGCCGGCTGGTTGGAACCGCCGCGCCGGTATGGCCCACCCCGCGAGCCGGTGAGGCTCACTGCTGCCCCGCATA
>DATKBU010000043.1:0-3421 GCA_035513815.1 Egibacteraceae bacterium | reverse complement strand
TTCGCGGTCGGTGGCAGTTTCGAGGCGTGGATAAAGGAGACTAGCGGGGCAGACCAGCCGAGAGACGCGGTGCATCTGCGCCACCAGGAGCTGGTCATCCGGCTGTCACAGCCGGGCGGCTGGCGGGCGCTGCCCGAGGAGTTCATCGACCGCGAGGCACGCACCTCGCGAGCGGCGGACGCGCTCCTCGAACGGCGCAGCGACACCGACGGCGTGCGCGAGTACGCCCTTTGGAGCGTGACCGACTGGATCGAGGACGCCGGCGCGGTGGTGCGCGACTTCTCCCGACGCTCCGCCGCGGTCGACCGTTATGCGGTCGGCCGGATGCAGGGCGATGAGCCAGTGCCGCGGACAGCCGGCTGCTGGCTGGTCCGCGCCACGCGGCGCAACCGCACCCTCATCGGCGAGCACCGCCACTTCTTCCGCGCCCGTTTCCCGGGCCGCGGCCGTGCGTGGCTCGCGGCGCTCGCCAGCCCGGGCACGCCACTCCCGACCCAGCCGGCACTGCTCTGGGTGAGCGTCAAGGGCGAGCGCATCTTCCCCGCGCGCCTCGGCTGACTGGCGGGCTACGCCACCCAGGTACGGCCGCGAAGCGCCCGGACGGACTCGGCGAGGATCGCGGGTGCCAGCGCGATCACGGCGACCAGCAGCCACTCCAGCGCGCTGAGCGGAGCGGCGCGGAAGGTATCCGCCAGGAGTGGTACGTACGGGATCGCGAACTGGGCTGCCAGGGCGACGAGCGCCGCCCCTAGCAGGACGCTGTTGCGGCGCAGCGTCAGCACCGGTCGCGTGAGGCTGCGGTTAGCATAGGCGCGCACGACCTGGCCGACGACGAGTGCATTGAAGGCGACCCAGCGCGCATGGTCGAGGCCGCCGGGCAGCGTCGCGATCAGCACCAGCGCGCCCACCGCGGTCCAGGCTCCGGCGCCAGAGATGCGCAGCAGAAGCTCGCGCGTCAGCAGCGGCTGGCCGCGCGGCCGTGGCGGCTGATGCATCAAATCGGGCTCCTCCGGCTCGCGCTCGAAAGCAATCGAGGCGGAAATGTCGATGAAGAACTCCAGCCACAGGATGTGGATCGGAAGCAGGGGCTGGCTGAAGCCGTACAGCGTGGCTATGAGCACGAAGCCGAGCAGGGCGACGTGCGTCGAGACCAGGAAAACAAGGCCCTTCTGGATGTTGGCCACCATGCGCCGACCCTCGCGCAGGCCGTTCATCAGCGTACTGAACGAGTCGTCGCCAAGGACGAGGTCGGACGCCTCACGCGCGACAGCCGAGCCGGAGCCCATCGCCACGGCGACGTCGGCATGCTCGAGGGCGGGGGCGTCGTTGACTCCGTCGCCTGTGACCGCCACCGTCCGGCCGGCCCGCCGCGCGACCTCGACGATGCGCAGCTTCTGCTCGGGCAGGGCGCGGGCGACCAGTCGCAGGGCTGGCAACTCGCTCATGAGGCGCTCGTCGTCCCACTCGGCAAGCTCGTCACCGGTCACCGATGTGCCTTCAGACAGGCCGGCCGCCCGTGCGATGCGTCCGGCCGTCAGCGGGTGGTCGCCGGTTACGACGACCGTCTGGATTCCCGCATCCGTGGCCGCCGACAGCGCGTCGCCGACGTCGGGCCGCAGCGGATCGCTGAACGACAGCAGCGCCACGGGCTGCAGCGGCCGATCGCCCTCGGCCGCGGCGAGCAGCAGCAGCCGGCGGCCGGCGTCGGCGTGACGCTCCACGAGCGCGTGCCACTGGGGCGCATCGTCCACCCCGGCGAGGACATCGAGGACGGCCTCGGGCGCCCCGAGGACCAGTTCCTGCCGACCACCGCCTTCGCGGCGTGCGACCGTGCGTGTGAAAGGGTGTGCGCCCGAGGCCGGCTCGGCCTCGATCAGCAGGACTGGATCCAGTAGCGGCGCGTCGCCGCCGGCTGCCGCAGCTCCTTCGAGAGCCCGGGTGAACGAGCCGGCACGACTGCCACGCGACCGGTACCAGGCATCGTCCTGGGCACGCAGCGCGAGCCGCGCGACCTCCAGCATCTCGCCATCCGAAAGTTCGCCATGCGGGGTGAACGCTGCCTCGAGGCTGAGCTCGTTGAACGTCAGCGTGCCGGTCTTGTCGGTCAGGATCAGGTCGACCGCGCTGAGCGTTTCCTGCGCGTTGAGGCGGCGCACCAGCACGCCACGCCGCAGCAGGCGATACGCGCCCAAACCGAGGATCACCGCCAGCAGGATGGGCGGCTCCTCAGGGATGGCGGCGATGGCAGCGGCCACGCCGGCGAGCAGGGCGACGCCGATCGGCTCGCCACGCAGCAGCGCCAGGCCGCTGGTGATCACGATGAGCCCGACGGCGACCGTAAGCAGGATGCGCACGAGGCGGTCGAGCTCAAGCTGGACGGGCGATCGTCGCCTCTCCTCGCCGCCCAGCGCGGAAGCGATCCGGCCCAGCCGGCTGCGCGGGCCGGTGGCGACGACGACACCCTCGCCGCGGCCCTGCACGACGCGGGTGCCGGCAAACGCCATGGCGTGCTGGTCGACGATTGGCGCCTCGCGGTCGTCAGGCTCGGTCGACCCCGGCTCGGGCACCGATTCGCCGGTCAGCACGGCACGGTCGATCAGCAGCGCATCGGCGCTCGTCAGACGGAGGTCGGCAGGTACCACGTCACCAACGGCGATCAGGACGATGTCGCCGGGAACGACCTGCGCCGCGGGTGCCTCGACCACCGTTCCTCCACGGCGCAGGGTGGCCATGGGCGCCGCAGACTCGCGAAGGGCCTCGAGAGCACGTTCGCCGCGGTAGCCGGTCACGACGTCGGCACCGACGATCGGCACGAGCCCGACCAGCACCAGCAGGCCGTCACGCACCTCGCCGACAGCGACCGCCAGCAGCCCGGCGATCAGAAGGAGCGCCACGAAAGGCTCAGTGACCCCGTTCCACAGCATCGCCAGCAACGACGGCCGCCGACGTGCAATGAGCTCGTTGGGGCCGTGCAGGGCCAGGCGGTCGGTGGCCTCGGCCGACGCCAGTCCGACGCTGGGATCAACCTCCAGGGCTACGGCAACGGCTGCCGCAGACGCGGCGTGTGGGCTCGCGAGTGTGCTCCTGTGTTGCACTGACCCGATCATCGCCGAAGCCGCCGACGCGGATCAGGGCCGATTCGACCGCCGCGCATGGGCCAATCGGCGCGCAACTCAGACGAGAGCGGCGAGGATCTCCGGCCAGTAGCGGTAGAGCAGGTGGTGTCCTTCCTCGGGGAAGAGCCGCAGACGCGCTCCGGGAATCGTTCGTGACAGGTGCGTGGCCATGGCCAGCGGCACGACCTCGTCGCGCGCGCCCTGCCAGATGTCGACCGGAACTCGCAATGCGGCAGGCTCGAAACCCCACGGCCGCGCCAGCACGAGAGCCTCGTCGTACATGCCACGGCCGCCCTGGCGATAGA
>DATKBU010000042.1:0-4395 GCA_035513815.1 Egibacteraceae bacterium | reverse complement strand
GGGCGAACCGCGTCCGCGTGATGTGCTGGCGGCAGGCCAGCGCTCCGCAATCGCAGTGTTCCAGGAAGCGGCGTCGGGCCACCAGATAGGCGGCAGCCTCGGCTCTGCGCGATACCTGCAGCGTTGGTCAGGGTCGTTGACGTAGCTCTTGACGGTCTTCTCGCCAGGTGGGGGGCGTACGAGTCCGCAATCAGTCCGCAAGAGTCCGGAAAACGGGACGGCGGAACGCGCATTAATGGAAAGTCTCACGTTCGAGGGATTCGCAAGTTGACCAGCGAAAAGCACGGCAACCCAGCAGAGCGGGTGAGGGGAATCGAACCCCCGTTGCGAGCTTGGGAAGCTCGTGTTCTACCATTGAACTACACCCGCGGGGGTGGGCCCGATGATAGGCGGCGAGCCAGCTCCCGTGCAATCGGCGCAGCGGTCGGACGTGGTTCCGGCTCTGGGGAGCGCGGCCTGCATGATCTTGTCGGATCGCACCATCCGCGAGGAGCTCGAGGCGGGGCGCATCGTCATCGATCCCATGGGCGAGAACGCGATTCAGCCATCGAGCGTCGACGTGCGCGTGGATTCGAGTTTTCGCGTGTTCGCCAACCACCGCCACCCCTATATCGATGTGCGCGCCGAGCAGCCGGATCTCACCGAGCTGGTCAAGGTCCCAGACGACGAGCCGTTCATCCTTCATCCCGGCGAGTTCGTCCTGGGCTCGACGTACGAGCGCGTCGCGCTGCCCGACAACCTCGTGGCGCGTCTGGAGGGAAAGAGCTCGTTGGGACGCCTCGGGCTGCTGATCCACAGCACCGCAGGGTTCGTCGATGCGGGGTGGGATGGCTGGCTCACCCTCGAGCTGTCGAACGTCGCCACGCTCCCGATTGCGATCTACCCGCGGATGAAGATCGGCCAGCTCGCCTTCTTCCAGCTGACCACGCCGGCCGAAGTCCCCTACGGCAGCGACCAGCTCGGCAGCAAGTACAAGGGGCAGCGCGGACCGACCGCCTCCCGGTACTTCCGCAACTTCGACTAGCCGCTGGGCGGGCCGATCCGGCGGAGCGCTCGAGCTGCGGCGCACTCAACCCAAACGTTTCCTAGTCGATACTGACTGTAACGTAGCGCGACGGTCCTCACGGGCGAGGGCCGTTACCGAGCGGGGATTGCTTGAGCGAGACCGCAGGCCAGCTGGGGACCGAGCACAGGCCCCGGGCAACGAGCGCCATGTCAATCACGGCGGTGCTTTTGGGCGCCGCGGTCCTCGCGCTGTACTCATTTCTCCCTGAAGCTCAGTCGCTGCTGTTCCTCATCACGGGCAGTGGGTCGGTGGCGGCGATCCTTGCAGGCCTTCGCAGGCACCGGCCTCGTTCGAAGCGTCCGTGGCTGCTGATCGCCGCCGGGATCGCGTCGTGGGTCGTGGCCGACATCCTCTGGGAGGTCTACGACCGCATAGGAGCGGATGTCCCGTTCCCCTCTCTGGCTGACGTGCTGTACCTGGCGGGCTATCCGCTGCTCGGCCTGGGCCTGCTGTGGATCGCCCGGGCGCGCGGCGCTCGCATCGACAGCCTCCTGGACACCCTCGTCATCGCCGCGGGCGCCGGCGCCGTAATCGGCCTCGGCGTCGTCTTCCCAATCGCGGCGCTGGCCGGCGAGGACGTCATCGCGCGTGGGATCGCCGTCGGCTACGCCGTCGGCGCGCTGGTGCTGCTCGCGTTCGGCGTCCGTCTGCTCCTGGGCGGCGGCGGCCGCCTGGCTGCGACGTGGCTGCTAGCTGCGGCTCTGTTCGTTCAGCTCCTGGCGGATTCCGCCTACGCTCGCGCGATCCTCACCGACGGCTACGAGGGCGGCGCCATGGATCTGGGGTGGATGGCCGCCTACATCCTCGTCGCCGCTGCGGCGCTGAGCCCATCGATGGCCGAGCTGGTCGAGCGCCGGCCGGCGCCGCGGAATCCGCTGACCATCTCCCGCTTCCTGCTGCTGATGAGCGCGATCCTGGCAGTCCCCGTCTCCGGGGTTTGGCTCGACATCGAGCCGCACGGCATGGCAGACGCGGCCACGGGCGTGATCTTCCTCCTGGCAGCCGCCCGCCTGTCCGTCGTCGTCGCCGCGATGGCGCGCTCCGCGACGCGAGACGAGCTGACCGGCCTGGCCAATCGCGCGCTGCTGTCAGGGCGACTGGAGTCTGCGCTCAACACGACGAAGGACGCCAGGGTGGCGCTCTTCGTCTGCGACCTCGACCACTTCAAAATCGTCAACGACGGCCTCGGCCACGATGCGGGGGATCGGCTGCTCGTCGAGCTGGCCCGCCGCATGCAGGGATGCGTGCGCCCCGGCGATACCGTCGCGCGAATGGGCGGCGACGAGTTCGTCGTGCTGCTCGAGGATGCCAGCGACTCGACGATCGCCGCGATCGCGCAGCGCATCGTCGCGGCCGTTTCCAAGCCGGTGCGCGTGGGCGCGGACAGCGAGATCGTCCCCAGCGTCTCCGTCGGCATCGCGGTCGGCGCGGTGGGAACCAGTGCGGAGACGATGCTCAGCGAGGCGGATGCTGCGATGTACCGGGCCAAAGAGCGGGGGCGTGGCCGGGTGGAGCGCTTCGACGATGACCTTCGCGGTCAGGTGCGCGACCGCCTGCTGCTGCAGGGGGAGCTGCGCGCCGCCTTGGCGCGCCGGGAGCTGACCTGCCTGCACCAGCCTGAGATCGATCTGATCACCGGCAAGCTGTTCGGCTTCGAGTCCCTGGTCCGCTGGGAGCATCCCGAGCGCGGCCTGATCATGCCGGACAACTTCATCCCCGCAGCCGAGGCCACGGGGGTGGTGGGGCTGCTGTTCGAGTACGTGCTCGAGCACACGCTCAAGGCGCAGTCCGAGTGGGCCGCCCAGCTCGGCTTCTCGCCGGCGGTGGCCGTGAATCTGTCGTCCCGCCAGCTCGACGATCTTTCGCTGCCGGACACCGTTGCGGCTGCGCTCGCGGCCGCCGGGACGCCTGCGGACGCGCTGTGGTTCGAAGTCACCGAGAGCGCGTCGGCCGATCCGTCATGCCTGCCCATCCTCACTGCGTTGCGCCGCCTCGGCGTCCACCTGGTCGTCGATGACTTCGGCACGGGGTGGTCCTCGCTCTCGAGGCTGTCGCTGTTCAGCTGGGACGGGCTGAAGATCGATCGCAGCTTCATCGCCCGGCTGGGGATCGACGAGCACGCCGAGCATGTGGTGCGGGCCATGATCGCCATGGCCCACGCGCTGGGCATGCGGACCGTCGCCGAGGGCGTGGAGACACCCGCGCAGATCTGCCTGCTTCAGGAGCTGGGCTGCGACATCGTGCAGGGGTTCGCGTTCGCAGAGGCCCTGCCCTCGCAGCGCGCGATCGATGACGTCACCCCGGACGGGATGTGGGTGGGCCGGTCAGTCATCACGCCGGCCGCGCCGGCGTAGCGCGAGGCCGGAAACGGCGCGCGCCGCGCCGCGAGCTGCTAATCGGTCCGACGCGCATTGATTTGGCGCCTTCGAGGCCGATGCACGAGGATGCCCCAGGCAATCGCTTACTGAGGAGTCGTCGATGCACTACACCCAGCTCGGCCGGACAGGCCTGCGAGTCAGCCGCCTGTGCCTCGGGACCATGAACTTCGGCCCGGAAACCGCCGAGGAGGACGCTCACGCCATCATGGACGCGGGTCTGGACGCCGGCGTCAACTTCTTCGACACGGCCAACGTCTACGGCTGGGGCAAGAACAAGGGCACCACCGAGAAGATCGTCGGCCGTTGGTTCGCGCAGGGAGGCGGGCGGCGGGACAAGACGGTGATCGCCACGAAGCTGTACGGCACGATGTCGGACTGGCCCAACGACGGCCGGCTGTCGAAGCTGAACATCCGCCGCGCCTGCGAGGCATCGCTGCGCCGACTCCAGACGGATTACATCGACCTGTACCAGATGCACCACGTCGATCGGAACACCTCCTGGGATGAGATCTGGGAGGGGATGGAGGTCCTGGTGCAGGAGGGCAAGGTGCTGTACGTGGGCTCGTCGAACTTCGCGGGCTGGCACATCGCTCAGGGTCAGGAAGCCGCGCGCGCTCGCCACTTCATGGGCCTGGTCAGCGAGCAGTGCAAGTACAACCTGACGGAGCGCCGCGTCGAGATGGACGTGCTGCCGGCGTCCGAGCACTACGGCCTGGGGATCCTGCCGTGGAGTCCGCTGGCTGCGGGCCTGCTCGGCGGCATCCTGCGCAAGGAGCGCGAGGGGCGCTCGGCCGCCGAGGCCGTCCAGCGGTCGCTGGAGGAGCGCCGCGGGCAGATCGAGTCGTACGAGGCGCTGTGCGACAAGATCAGCGAGCACCCCGCCGATGTCGCCCTGGCCTGGCTGCTGGCGCAGCCCGCGGTGACGGCGCCGATCATCGGGCCCCGCACGCT
>DATKBU010000041.1:0-5708 GCA_035513815.1 Egibacteraceae bacterium | reverse complement strand
CTTGCCCCGCAGCCGGTGGTCGGCGACGGTGCCTCGGTAGCGCTTGCGAAGGGTGCCGCTCTCGCCGGAGACGGCGAGGAGCCCGTCCCACAGAGAGGCGTCACCGGCCGCCAGCATCCGCTGCTGGAGGTGGGCGAGCTGCCGGGGCGACAGCCGGTCATCCCGCGACAGGCCGGATCCGTCGGCAAGCCGGGCGCCTGTCCAGTCCAGTCCCAGCGGCTCGAGCGAGTCCATCGCCGCGGTGGCGGATCCCTCCCAGGTCGGGTCGCCGGCCTCGGCGCCGATGGTTCGAAAGATCGCGTCCGCCAGATGGTTGTCGCTGTGCTGGACCATGCGCTGCAGCAGCTCATCCAACCGAGGACTTGAGATAGAGGCGACCCTCTCAGGGGCGGGGCGGGGGCGTCGCAGCGAGCCGGGACCGCCGCCTTCGATCTCGACGCCGCGCTCCTTCAGCAGCACATGCAGGGACGCGGCCGCCTCGACGGCGGGGTCCTCAGCGACCTCGGCGAGGAGCTGGTCATCGCGGTGGAACAGGCGGCGCCCGCCGTCGATGGTCAGCCCTGACACCTTAGTCGCGTCGAATTGGTCGAAGTACCGGTCCAGCCAGCCGGGCGCCGCCGGCTCGTCGGCGAACACGGTGGGATCGCCCAGCACGCGTCCGGTGATGCGCTGCACGCCGGCCGCAACGACACGGTCCGCGAGCGCCTCCATCGCGGTCCTGGGCCGGTCGGGCTCCACGGTGCCGAAGGTGGGGGAGCCCAGCGTGGGGTCGCCGCTGCCGATCAGAATGAGGTCGCCGTCGATCAGGCCCTCCTCGATGGGCGCAGTGCCGCGCACCTCGGTCCGGTAGCGGAAGCCGGGGCCGAGGACCTTGAGGGCGGCCGCCGCAGTCACCAGCTTCTGCGTGGAGGCGGGCATCGCGACGCTGTCCGCGCTGAAGTTCAGCACCGTGCGACCCTGGTCGTCGATGACGGCCACACCCAGCACCCCGTCGACGAGGGCACCCTCCGCGATCAGGGCATCCGATAGGCGCTGCGCCAGCTCGGGAAGCACGAACTGCTCGGGCTCGGAGATGGGCGAGGGGGTGGCCGTCGGCGTCGGCGCCGCCGACGGCGTGCCGGCGGTCGCGTCCACCTCCGACGGCGACGCCGGTGAGTCTGCGCGGGCCTCGTCTGTCGAAGGGTGCGTGAGCTCCGGGGACGGATCCGCGCGCGTCGTGCCATTCGAGCCGAGCGCCGCGGCCTGCCCGGGGCGGTCCACCAGCGCCGCTCCCGCTGCGCCGAGGGCACCCGCGATCAGGCCGGCCCCCAGAAGGACCCCGACCGCGAGCAGAACGAGCCGTCGCCGGAGCATCGGTCTGGCAAGGGTAGCCGGCGGCGCGCCAAGGCTCGATGAGGGCGGGTCGTCCGTTCGGACCTCCGGCGCCGGCAGGTGCGCGCCGCCGGCCCCAGGTCTGCTCCGATGCCCTGCGTCTGCTCAGGCGGGGTCGAATGTCGCCACGGCCTCGATCGCGGCGGTCTGGGCGAACTGGTCCACCGGGACTGCGTGCGCGAGCCGGTAGCCGCGCTCGCCGAGGGCCCGCGCGTCGCGCGCCAGGGCGGCGGGGTCGCACGACACGTACACGATGCGTCGTGGAGCCAGCTCGGCCAGCGCGGCGCTCAGCTCGACACCCGCCCCCCGCCGCGGAGGGTCCAGGACGATCAGATCAACGCCCAGCTGCTCGGAGCGCGCTCGCGCGATCGCGGCGTCCGCCTCGCACTCCCAGACCGCAGGAACCGGATCGCATCCCGCCAGGTTGCTGCGGGCGTCGGCGCATGCCGCCGGGTGAGATTCCACGGCGATGACATCGGCGCCTGCGGCCGAGAGGCCGCGCGCGAACAGCCCGACCCCTGAGAACAGATCCAGTGCGAGATCGCCCGCCTGCGCGCCCGCGGCGTCCAAGACCAGGGACAGCAGCGCCTCGGCGCCTGCTCTGGAGGCCTGGAAGAAGCTGGTCGGCGATACCTGGAACTCCAAGCCGGCGACGGTCTCGGTGATGGCGGTCTCGCCGCGCAACGGCACGGCCTGCCCCAGGTCGTCGACCAGCGCGACGGGGACCGCTGTCGCCGGCAAGGGCCCGACAGGGCCCGAGCCAGGGCGGACCACCAGGACCCCGTCGCCGGCCCCGGCGCCGGTGCGGACGGAGACCTCCTCGACCCCCGACCACTCATCACCGGCGCCCGCGCGCAGCGCCTGCGCCTCATCGGTGAGCAGCAGGCAGTGGTCGATCGGTATCACGTGGCCGGTGCCGGTCCGGCGGAAGCCGAGCCGGCCGTGGTCGTCGACCGCGAAACGCGCCTCGCGCCGATAGCCGTACTCGCCGGCGCGAACCGTCTCCGCCACCGGGGGGTCGTCGATCCCGCCGATGCGCTGGAGCTGCTCAACCAGGATGCGCCGCTTCATCTGCGCCTGCTGACCCGCCTCGACGTGCTGGAGCCGGCAGCCTCCGCAGCGGCTCGGCCCGAAGTAGGGGCAGGGCGGCTCAACTCGGGACGGCGAGGGGTCGAGCACCTCCACCAGCCGCGCACGAGCCCACCGGCGCCGGGACTCGGTCACTTCGACGAGCACCCGCTCGCCGGGAATCGCGTACGCCACAAAGCACGCCTTGCCGCCGGGCAGGCGACCGACGGCCTCGCCGCCATGGGCGAGCCCGTCGAGCTGGAGCTCCACGAGGCCTCGCTCGGCCGGCGACGGATCTGAGGACGGCATGGTCGGCGATGGATCTGAGGACGGCATGGTCGGCGATGGTAGCGTCGATCGATGCTCGTCATTCCCCGGCGTTGGGCGCTTGGTCCGGCGCTGTTCCTCCTTGCGACCGCAGCTGCATGCGCGCGGGGGGATTCGCTGCCGGGCGCGCCGCAGCCGCTGACCGACATGCTGGAGATCATGCCCGCCGAGGCCGTGAGCAGAGGGCTGTACTACACCGACCTGACTTCCTTGGCTGACCCGCAGGCCGAGGGATTCGCTACGGTCCTTCCGCTCGGGGCTCAGGCCACGGCGGGGCTGGGGTTCTCCATCGAGAACGCGCTGCAGATCCTCGAGACCGGAGACCCGGCGTCTGCGCTGCTGCGAGGGACCTGGGACGCCGAGGCGATCACGCAGGGATTCGAATCGATGGGCTACTCGCGGGACGATGCGGGAGGGTGGCTGGTGTTCCGTCGCAGCGGCGAGCTGCCGCCCGATGCTCCGCCGGCGACCGTCGCCATTCCGGCGGCAGCGCTGCGCGGGGGCCTGCTCTTCCTGGGATCGACCCATGAGCTCCCAGCCGTCACGGGCGAGGCCGTCACAGCCATGGATTTCGAATGGATGGCCCGTGTGGTCCGCGCGGTGGGACCTGACGCGGCGGCTATCGCACTGGGCGCCCCGCCGGCCTCGTTCAGGGTCGAGGCCGAGAGGGCCGGCACCGATGTCGCGGGCCTGCTGTCGCAGGCCGGGATGACGTCTCCGCTGCCTGAGTACCAGGGCTTCGCGGTGGCGTTTTCGCCGTCGGATGATGCGGCGACCAATGGCGTTGTCGCGCTCGCGTACGCACCCGAGGCCGAAGGCAAGGATCCCGCACTCAATCTCGCGGTGCGCATCAACACTGCGCACCTGCTCGGGGGCGCGTCCAGCATCCAGGGCCGCGACGCCCTTGAAGGCGGCGCTCCGCGCTGGATCGAGGGCGAGCGCGTCGTCTTCGTCCCGGTTGCATGGAACCCCTTCGACGGGACCGCGCTGAGGGATGACCTGAGGCGAGGAAAGCTGCTGTTTCTGGCGCCGTTGAGCGAAGCGGCGCCTGGCTAGCCCTCAGGCGCCGCTTCAGCCGCGACCAGGACGCACCACTCGCCTCTGTGGCCGACGTCCGCCGCGAGGCCGGTGTCGTGCAGCGCGGTGACAGCTTCATGGGATCGCTGGGCGCTGATGCCGGACCCGATCAGCGTCGCGCCCGGCGCCAGCGCGCGAGCCAGGCCCGAGGCCACGGCCGCGATGGTGGCCGTGTCGAGGTTGGCCACGACCACGTCGAACCGCTCGTCCTCGACGAGATCGGTCGAGCCGTGGCGCACATCGATCGCTGCGTCGTTCAGCCGCGCGTTGGCCAGCGCCGCCTGCACCGCCAGGGGGTCGATCTCAAGGGCGACGACGTGCGACGCGCCCAGGCGCGCGGCGCAGATCGCCAGCACCCCGCTGCCGGTGCCGACGTCGAGCACTCGCTTGCCGGCGATTGTGCAGCGCTGCAGCGCTTCGACGCACGCGGCGGTCGTGTCGTGGCTGCCCGTCCCGAACGCCTGCCCGGGATCGATGACGACCGCGTCCGCCGCGGACACCAGCCACGGCGGGCCGATGGTGATCTCGCCCACCGTGACGGGTCGGATGCGCGCTCTCCATGCCGTTCCCCAGTCGCGATCAGGCACCCACTCCCACACCCCGGCGACCGGCGGCGGGTCGGCGCGCTCCGCCACATAAACGGTTGCCCGCCCATCCTCCTCGCAGATGCCCAGCAGTCCCGCGCGCTCAATGGCACGCAGGTGCAGATTCACTTCATCCAGCGTGAGGGATGTTCGCAGCGCCCATGCACCGGGCATCTACCGCGACTTTGACTCGGCGACCGAGAAGGTCCACAGCGTCGAGTCGCTGGCCGCCGGGCCCTCGCTGGCGTGCTGGGAATGTCCGCGACTGAACGCTGAGGACTGCACCCATGCGTCGAAGGACTCCTGCGAATCCCAGCGCGTGTAGACCAGATAGCGATCCTGGCCCTCCAAGGGTCGCAGAAGCTCGAACGCTTCGAAGCCCTCCATTTTCTCGACCTCGCCCGCGCGGCCGGCGAAACGGGCCTCGAGCGTCTCGCGCATCTGCTCTGGGACGGTCAGCACGTTGATTGCGACAAAGGACATACCTGGCTCCTCGCTGGAGATTGTGGGGTTGAATGTAGCGATCTCGCGCACACCCGCCTCAGGAGGCCACGCCGCGTGGAGCATCTGGGCAGCGACGCGGAGTCGGCGCTGGACTCGGCGCGCCACTGCCTGCTGATCGCCCGCGGCGAGCGCGCTCCTGTCATAGGCCGCGCGGCCTTCTGGTGGGACGGCGCGGCGATCTGGCTCACCGCATCCCCGGCCAGTCCGCATGCAGCCGCGCTGCGCTCCTCGCCGCGCTGTCTCATCTATGTTCCCGACGTCGGGGGCAGTGATCTCTCCGCTGAGGGGATGGCCCGGCTGTATGAAGCGGGCGACGCGGTGACTGCGGCGGTCCATGGGCCGAGCATCGCTGCGGCACTGGCTGCGCTGGCTGTGAAGCACGCACCCGAGCTGATCGCGCGCGCGCGCTCGGCGCTGCTTGACCCGCCAGCGGGCTTCGGCCCGCTTCCGGTCGTGATCCGAGTAGGGCTGGAGCGCAGCGCCTTCGAGGCGCCGCCCGATGCTGCGCCGGGACTCGCTCCCGCGCTGCCGATCATGATTCCGCCGGCAGTCCGACGCGCGCTGAGCGGCCAGCGGCGCGTCGCCGTCGCCACGCAGCAGGCCGGCCATCTGCGAATCGGCCCAGCGCTCTGGAGCGATGATTTCCGGCTGGCGCTGCCTGCATGGCGACAGCTGGCGGCTGGCGAGCCTGCAGCGGTGATCGCCCAGAGCGCGCACTCCGAGGACGGGGCCGCCGCTGACTGGGCGACGACGGCCGCGCTTGCACTCGAGGGGCCA